>CAJBAP010000452.1 GCA_903950295.1 uncultured Rhodocyclaceae bacterium | reverse complement strand
CGGCAGGCCGATTTCCAGCGCGGCTTTCCAGCCATCCTCGACGTTATCGACGACGCGGCCGACCGGCACCGGCATGCCGGCGGATTCCCATAGTTGCTTGGTCAGTTCCTTGTCCTGGGCGATGGATTCGGCGATCGCCGAGGTGGTGTCGATCTCGGCGGCCTGGATACGGCGCTGCTTGCTGCCCCAGCCGAACTGGACGAGACTCCCATGAGTTAGCCGACGGTAGGGTATGTCGCGCGCCACGGCGGCATGGACGATCGAACCGGTCGATGGCCCCAACCGCTCATCTTCGTCGAGTTCGCGCAATTCGGTCACGGCAGCATCCAGATCGAAGGGCAGGTCTGCCCGCGCGGCTTCGCACAGCGTCTGCGCCAGTTCGAAGGCACGGCGGCCGACGGCTTCTTCGGTGTATTCGACGACTACCTGATAAATGCCCGGCTCGGTCGTCGGCGCACTGCGACTGAAAGACACCGGGCAACCGGCCTGCGCCTGGAGATTGAGGGCGGCAAATTGCAACGCATGCGCCACCGAGATTTCGCCCTCGTAACCGATGGGGCGCATAGCGCCGATGTGCGGAAAACGGTTGCGAATGCGGGCTTCGAAGCCCGGTAAATGACTGAGTGCCAGTTCGCTATCTGCACAGGATACCAGCGCCTGGATGGCGGTATGGCGGCTCCACAGGTTGGGGCCGCGCAGGGCCCGGATACGTGAGATTTCCATGGTGGGGGTCTTGGGTTCAGGCCGTAGCGGCCGTAGGGAAATGATAGGTCTCGATGCCGGCGCGCAGCAGTTCGGGCGACAGGCCGAGCGCCCAGCCGGCGCTTACGGCGGCGAGAATGCCAGCCAGGTGATCGCCACTTTCGGCCAGCAGCGGTATCGCGGCTAGTTCGATGAGCGGCGCCTCCTGTGGGCCGGCGGCCAGCACGATAATGTTCTCCCTGACCACCAGCGCCCGACCGCCCTTGCGGCGATGCTCGACGATCAGAGGCAATGCGGCATCGGCACCGAAGAAGATCACATCGCCGTCCGACAGTTCAGCCATCGAAGCGACCGTCGGGTCGTCAGCATTCAGCACGGCAACACCGCCGGGCAGCACGACGTCGACCTGGGTACGGAATACCTTGAACAGGAGATCAGTCGTGTCGATACCATGCTCGGGCATCAGCGCGGCATTGTCGATGGCGGTGATGACGCCAACCTGACAACGGTCATAGGGCAGGCCTTCGCTGGCCATCGTGCTGGCCGGGTTTTCGATCACGACAGCATCGACAGCACGGTTAATCAGCAGGCGCTGACCGGGTTCCCAGTGCGTGCAGTCGCCCGCCTGCACCCGCCGCTGATCGAGGTACAGACCAGAGGCGCAGGCTAACCCTGTGCGCCGACCATCGAGTTGCAGCAGGCGTGCGACGATTTGCGCCACCGCCTTGGTGTCACGGCTGCCGGTAATGCCAACGACGGGGATACGGCCGTTGTCACCCTCGGGAAACAGGTGGTTGGCAATCGCCTCGCCCACCGGACGCGGCTTGCCTTG
>CAJBAP010000451.1 GCA_903950295.1 uncultured Rhodocyclaceae bacterium | reverse complement strand
GAAGAAAAACTCGCCGCGCGCGAGGAAGCGAACCGGAAATAAATCGACATGCTTTCGACGGGCCGTCCCGAGAAAGCATGCGCCCCCTTGTGGGGGGTAGCGAGCCGGGGTTGCGAGCGTGGGGGGCCACTTTAATGTGGGTATCGGTCGCGCTCGAAACCGATGCCGCCCATGCCGAGGCGCTATCCGACGCGCTCATGACGGCAGGGGCGATATCGGTCAGCGTCGAGGATGCCCTCGCCGGCACTGAACTCGAAACGCCACAATTCGGTGAGCCCGGATCGCCAACGACGCCGCTGTGGGACGACAGCCGGGTCATCGCGCTGTTCGAGCCTGCTGACAATCTGCTCGGCCTTGTCACCACCGCAGTTGCTGCAGCCGGCATCGCCGAACTGCCGAACATCAGTCTCGAAGAAATCGCCGAACAAGACTGGGTGCGCCTGACCCAGTCACAGTTCGACCCGATCCGCATTTCCGACCGGCTGTGGATCGTGCCCTCGTGGCATGTCGCGCCCGATCCGGCGGCGATCAACCTCGAACTCGACCCGGGCCTCGCATTCGGCACCGGCAGCCACCCGACCACGCGCCTGTGCCTCGAATGGCTGGAACGTGAAATTCGGCCTGGCCCGCCTGCGCTTGCGTTGCTCGACTACGGCTGCGGTTCCGGCATTCTGGGCATTGCGGCGCTGAAACTCGGCGCGGGAGATGTGCTGGGCATCGACATCGACAAGTCCGCACTCACGGCAGCCTCCGACAATGCCACACGCAACCGGGTGGCATTGCGCTTGGCCCACTCGGGGGATACCCTCACCGAAACCTTCGACCTTGTAGTCGCCAACATCCTCACCAACCCGCTCATGCTGTTGGCGCCGCTGCTGACTGCACGGCTCAAATCGGGCGGGCGACTGGCACTGTCCGGCGTACTGGAATCCCAGTCCGAGCAGGCCATCGCCGCGTACGCACCGTTTCTGCCGCTCACGGTTGGCGCGGTCCATGAAGGGTGGGTGCGCCTCGAGGGAGCAAAAGGTAAACTCGGCGCATGCTGACCCGTTGCCCTCATTGCCAAACCGCTTTCCGGGTCCTGCCGGAGCAGCTGAAAGCGCGTAACGGACAGGTGCGTTGTGGCACCTGTCGCGATGTATTCAATGCTCTCGACAGCCTGAGTGACGAAATTCTCACTGCGCCCACGGCCACCATGGAAGTTCAGGTTCCTGAAACCATTCCAGAACCCGCAGTCATTATCGAATCCGAGCTGCCGCCAACCGCTGAAGAGGTCGATACGGAGTCAGTCGCGGTTGCGGAGGCGATTACGGTGGAAGCCGTGGAGGAAGTCGGTCCCGCCACTGCCGAACCGGAACAAGCGATTGAAGAAGATCCGGTCGAAGAAGTCTGGGAAGAGGTCGAAGAAATTCCTCCGCCCCGTCGCTGGCCATGGATTTCTGGTGCTTTGATCCTGCTCATGCTCGCAGCAGCCCAACTCCTATTCATCTTCCGCGTCGAACTTGCCGTGCTGTCCCCCGAGTTACGACCGGCCCTGGTCGCGGGCTGCGAGCTCATCGGCTGCGTACTGCCACGTCCGCGCAAGCCGGAATTGCTCGGCATCGAAACTTCCGACCTGGCGCCGGCCAGTAGTGATCAGTTGATCTTCACTGCCACACTAAAGAACCGCGCCCCTTTCGATCAGGAATATCCGCACCTCGAACTCACCCTGACCGACATGCAGGACGCTGCCTTGCTGCGCAAGGTTCTCACACCTGCCGACTATCTGCCCGCCGGCCAACCCGCCACCGCGGGTTTTGCCGCACGCGGTGAGCTCGCCGTAAAGCTTACGTTCGAAGCGCGTGGTGTGCCGGCAATTGGCTATCGCCTTTATCTTTTTTATCCCTGAACCGGAACTGAAATCATGAACACTCTCATCTGTGGCTCGCTTGCCTACGACACCATCATGGTGTTCAACGATCGCTTCAAGAACCATATCCTGCCGGAGCAAATTCACATTCTCAACGTCGCGTTTCTCGTGCCGGACATGCGGCGCGAGTATGGTGGCTGCGCCGGCAACATCGCCTACAGCCTGAGGCTGTTGGGTGGGTCGCCACTCATCATGGCCTCCGTCGGCGACGATTACGCGCCCTACAAGGCACGCCTCAAGCAACTCAGCCTGCCGACACAACATGTGCGCGAGATTCCCGACAGTTTCACGGCCCAAGCCTTCATCACGACCGACATCGACGATAACCAAATCACCGCCTTCCATCCGGGCGCGATGAACTTCTCGCATCTCAACCACATCGCCGATGCGAGCGACGTCAAGCTGGGCATCATTTCACCCGATGGCCGCGACGGCATGCTGCAGCACGCACGCGAGTTTCACGCACTCGGCATCCCCTTCATCTTTGACCCGGGCCAGGGCCTGCCGATGTTCAATGGGGAAGAACTGCTCGATTTCATCAAGCTGGCCGACTACTGCACGGTCAACGACTACGAGGCCAAATTGCTCACCGAGCGCACCGGAAAGACGCTCGAAGAGCTCGCCAAAGAGGTACGCGCGCTGGTGGTAACCCTCGGCGGCAGCGGTTCACGCATTTACGCAGACGGCACCCAACTCGATATTCCCGCGATCACACCGACACAACTGGTCGATCCGACCGGCTGTGGCGACGCCTACCGTGCCGGTCTGCTCTACGGCATCACGCGGGGTTGGGGGTGGCAGAAGACCGGTCGCCTCGCCGG
>CAJBAP010000450.1 GCA_903950295.1 uncultured Rhodocyclaceae bacterium | reverse complement strand
CCGCCTCGGTCAGCGCCTTCTTGCATTCCATCATCGGCGCGTCGGTCTTCTCGCGCAGTTCCTTCACCATGCTTGCGGTAATTTCAGCCATGCGAATTACTCCCCCGCCTCTTCCTCGACCTCGACGAACTCGTCGTCGCCGGCCATCTGCTGAACCACTTCGTTGATCGACTGGTTCTTGCCTTCGAGGACAGCGTCGGCAACACCGCGCGCATACAAGCGAATGGCACGTGAAGAGTCATCGTTGCCAGGAATCACGTAATTGATGCCAGCAGGCGCGTGGTTGGTATCGACGATACCGATCACGGGGATACCCAGCTTGTTGGCTTCGGTGATAGCGATCTTGTGGTAACCGACGTCGATGACGAAGATCGCGTCGGGCAGGGCATTCATGTCCTTGATGCCACCCAGGCTCTTTTTCAGCTTGATGAGCTCGCGCTGCATCATCAACGCTTCTTTCTTGCCCATTTTTTCGAAGGCGCCATCCTCGGTCATCTGCTCCATGTCGCGCAGACGCTTGATCGAGCCCTTGACGGTTTTGAAGTTGGTGAGCATGCCACCCAGCCAGCGCTCATCGACAAACGGCATGTTGGCGCGCTGCGCTTCTTCGGCCAGGATTTCACGTGCTTGGCGCTTGGTGCCGACAAAGAGGACGGTGCCCTTCTTGGCCGACAACTTCTTGATGAACTCCATCGCCTCGTTGAATTTGGCGAGGGTCTTCTCGAGGTTGATGATGTGGATCTTGTTGCGATGACCAAAGATGTACGGGGCCATCTTGGGGTTCCAGAAACGGGTCTGGTGGCCGAAGTGAACGCCGGCCTCCAGCATCTGGCGCATGGTTGTGCTCATATAACTATCTCCGATATGGGTTGTCCGCCACCCGGCTGGTTCCTCTGAAAAGAGGCACCCATTCGGCGCCGAGTGTGTGAATTTTGTCCAGTCAAATCAGGACAAGCGGCGGATTATAGCGTTCCAATGCGACTTACATCAAGCGCTATAACGCTATCTTCCGGACTCCGGTTAGAATCACCTCACCCCGTTCCGCCACGCCCCACTATGAGTATCACGATCAAAACCCCGGAAGAACTCGAACTCATGCGCATTGCCGGTCGGTTGGCCGGCGAGGTGCTGGACTATATCGAACCGTTCGTCGTTCCCGGTGTCACCACCGCCGAACTGGATCGACTATGCCACGACCTCATGGTGATCACCCAAGGTTGCGTTCCGGCCCCACTCAACTACGCGCCACCTGGCTACGCTCCCTACCCGAAGTCAATCTGCGCCTCGGTCAACCATCAGGTCTGCCATGGCGTACCTAACGACCGCCCGCTCAAAAAGGGCGATATCGTCAATCTCGACATCACTACCATCAAGGATGGCTGGCATGGCGATACCAGTCGCATGTTCATCGTCGGTGGTACTGCCTCGATCTTGGGAAAACGGCTGATTACCATCACCCACGAATGCCTCTGGCTGGGCATCGCTGCGGTAAAGCCCGGCGCACGACTCGGTGATATCGGCGCAGCCATCCAGCGCCATGCCGAATCGAATGGCTTTTCGGTGGTGCGTGAATTCTGTGGCCACGGCATCGGCCGCAAGTTTCACGAAGAACCACAGGTACTGCACTACGGCAAACGCGGCGATGGCATCAAACTCGAGACCGGCATGATTTTCACCATCGAACCGATGATCAATGCTGGCAAGGCGGCGGTATCCGAACTCCCCGACGGCTGGACCATCGTCACCAAGGATCGCAGCCTTTCGGCACAGTGGGAACATACCGTCGCAGTAACCGAAACCGGTGTCGAAGTACTGACGCTTTCGTCCGGCGCACCACCCAATCCATTCCCGGTCTGATTGTTCTCCCACAACCGTGGAGCAAAACCCAACCTTGCCTGATATCGCGCGCATCGATGCGCTGCGCCGCGCGGTGCAAGATGGCAAGTCAGCGCTGAAAGACACCTACCTCGCCAATAACAACCCGGCGGCTCTGCTGCACGGCACGTCCAGGCTGGTCGACCGGATACTGCAGCACATCTGGCAGTCTTTGGCGATGGATCAGCAGCTATGCCTGGCAGCTGTCGGCGGTTACGGACGCGGAGAACTGTTTCCGGCATCGGATGTCGACCTGCTGATACTGTTGCCCGAGGGTGAAGTCAGCGCGCATCGTCCATCGCTTGAAAAATTGATCGGACTGCTGTGGGACATTGGCCTCGACATCGGTCATAGCGTCCGCACCATTGGCGAATGCATCGAGGAAGCCAACCGCGACATCACGGTACAGACCGCCTTGCTGGAGGCGCGTTTTCTCTGCGGCAATCACAGCCTTTACACCCGCTTCAACACCGAGTTTCATCAGGATCTCGACCCGCTGGCCTTCTTCAAGGCAAAGCGGCTGGAGCAAGAGGAGCGCTACGCAAAACATAACGACACGCCCTATAACCTCGAACCCAACTGCAAGGAAAATCCTGGCGGCTTGCGTGACCTGCAGATAATTCTTTGGGTTTCGCGTGCTGCCGCACTGGCGGATGGTTGGCGCAAACTCGCCGATACCGTCATCATCACTCCCGCCGAGGCACGGCAACTGGCGCGCTGCGAAGACTTCCTGCGGCGCACGCGCATCGGCCTGCACCTGATCAGCGGGCGACGTGAAGATCGCATCCTCTTCGACTATCAGGAAGGATTAGCCAAGTCACTGGGGTTCGAGGCTTCCCCGTCGCGGCGAGCCTCCGAGGTGCTGATGCAGCACTACTATCGCAATGCCAAGAAAATTACCCAGCTGAACACGCTGGTGCTGCTCGATCTCGGCTCACGGCTGGAACATCGCACGCCTGCGCCACCGATTGTGATCGACGACGACTTTCAGATGGCGCATGAATTTCTGGATATTCGCAGCGACGATCTCTACGAACAGAAACCTGCGGCAATCCTGCGCGGCTTTCTGCTGCTTTCGCAACGATCCGAATTGAAGGGCATGACACCGCGCAACCTGCGTGCCCTGTGGCGCGCACGTGATCGCATCGACGCCCGCGCCCGCCGCGAACCGGGCAACCAGGCGAACTTCCTCGCCCTGTTCAAGGAAAAGCGTGGCCTCACCCACCAACTGCGCCGCATGAACCAGTTCGACATTCTGGGTGCCTACCTGCCGGCATTCGGCCGCATTGTGGGCCGCATGCAGCACGACCTGTTTCATGTCTACACCGTCGACCAGCACATCCTCCAGGTCGTGCGCAACCTGCGTCGTTTTTCTCTGCCAGAGTTCGCCCACGAATATCCGTATTGTTCACGCCTGATGGCCGCATTTCCGCAGCGCTGGCGGCTGTATGTCGCCGCCTTGTTTCATGACATCGCCAAGGGTCGCGGCGGTGACCACTCACAATTGG
>CAJBAP010000449.1 GCA_903950295.1 uncultured Rhodocyclaceae bacterium | reverse complement strand
TATAGCCGGAAAATTGTTGGCTGGAATGTGTCATCACGACTCACGACTGAATCTCTACCCTTGCAAGCACTTGACATGGCCTCATGGCTCACCCAAGGAAATCTAGAAGGACTCATCCATCATGCCGACCACGGCAGTCAATATTTATCGCTGACGTATTCCAATCGGCTCGCTGACCTAGGGATTCAAGCATCAACTGGTTCCGTCGGTGACAGCTATGACAATGCACTAGCTGAAACAATCAACGGGCTTTACAAAAACGAATTAATCAAAGGCCGCAAGCCCTGGCGCAGCATCGAAGAAGTAGAACTAGCCACCTTGGAATGGGTCTGGTGGTTCAACCACTCACGACTGCACTCAGAGCTGAACTACCAAACACCCGTCGAATGCGAGGACAACTATTACAATTCACAACAAGCGAGGACTCCAACCGGTGCCCTCGTAAAACACTAGGAACAAAACCCAGGGCGATTCAGATCGAGAACCATGCGTACTGAACCGTTAGGTTTTTTGTGCCGTCTTCATGTGTGTGACATCTCCGGCTGACATCCCCGCTTTGCAGTGTAATAGTGCGGTTCGAATTCTGCTGGTGGGGCGGTTTCGGTTGCGGAGTGCAGCCTGCGATTGTCACACCAGTCAACCCAGCCGGCCGCCGGCCAATCGACTTCAGCGATTGTTCGGTAGGGGGCTAACATCGGGGGTGCGTAACATCAGCTGATAACTGAAAATGCCGTAATCCGCAGATTACACGCAGATTTGCCCAGACAAGGTCGCCGAAGGCGCGACGCCGGCAGCGAGGGATTAACTCGGTAGCCCACTTAGATTTAGATCGCCTCTTGCCGACCAGTTTCACGTCGGCGCCGACAGTTTTTGGGTGCTTGTAAAACTTCGGTCAGCGCAGTCATTGGCCGCAGAGATCGCCCCGACCACTTGCAGCCCCTGCCGCAGAAGTAGTCCAGTTGGACTACTCAGCTAAGCGGTGCGTTGTATCTCGGCTCGTTCTTTCAGCAACGGAGGGGTTTTTCCTACAGCAAATCAGCCAATTCCGATAGCGACGGGGCGACCGATCGCCGAACATGAAGCGATCAAGAAGTTGCAAATAGCGTAGCGCAAATCAAGGCAATATCGTTTGCCCGGGAGAGCCGAGCACTCTCTTCTGCGTACGCCAACATCAATGATCAGGAGATCTTATGAACAGCGCGATCAACGTCGGCGAGGTTGCCTTTCGCCTTACACTCGGAAAACAGATGACTTCTTCTGTTGCGAAAGAACTTGAGGATACGATCCTTGACGCGTTACGCCGTCACAGAAACGTCGAGGTCGACCTTTCCAGAGTCGAGGAAATAGACATCTACGGCACCCATCTTCTCGGCTTGCTGGAAAGCTTTTTCGGCAAGGGACTCAGCGTGGTGGACAGCTCCCCGTCGGTGGATAACGCCTTTCGGCGCTACCTCTCCCCGCTTCGCATACCCACCAGGCCCCCCAGACAAAGGGAAAGAAGCGTCAGCGCCATGTGATGCAGTGCTCCCCTTAGGCGACTTCCAGCAATAAATCACCCCTCATGGCAAAGCCTTGGCGGTCGGGTTTCAACCCGACATCAGCCAATCAGCCACCGCGTCGGGTTGAAACCCGACCTACAAAATCAGGCGATTGGGTTGTTCATTGCCGGAATTCGCCTTAGTTGAACTTGGTGTAGTCCGGCATGCCCTGAAAATCGTCCACTACTGCCGGTTCGTCGCCGAGCAACCAGGCATCGTGTCCGGAGGGGAGTAGCGAGACATCGCCGGGCTTGCACTTCGGTTAGGTGCCATCGTCCATGCGTACCAACAGACGGCCGGAAACGTGATACTGGACGTGTTGTGCCTCGCGGCTCTGGGTTTTGGCAATCTGCTGCGCCAATGTTGGCCACCGCCAGCCGGGCATGAAAACGGTCCGTCCCACCGATCTGCACCCGATCGACACGGCCTTCGGAAATTCACGGCGATCCTCGGGTTTGTTGAAACGCTTCAATTCCGCTGCCTTCTTCAGCGCTGTTCTCCCTTGCGTCCGCATTCGCAGCTTCATTCCACTAAAACTTGCGGCCACACCGGCTGTTCCTGGCTAGGTGAGCGGGGTGCCCGACTACCCGCATAGCTCACAACTCAAACAGTTGTTGGTCTATTTGCATGGCCCTTTCGTCGCATGGGCATCTCTATAATTGCTTCATCGGGGGCCTATACTGAGACATCGATAAGCAGTTAGTTGAACCGACAAGACAAGGAGTGCTCCGACTCACCGGAGGGCAGTTTCTCGCGGTGAGAAGATGTTCCTCGCGGCTTGTCGGATACTACAAATCCGCGGCGATATCCGTCGTGTGGCGATGGAGTTGGGCAATCCAAAACGCAAGGAGAACAAGATGGGCTCAATAGCTACAATGATTTCGGCATCGACGACCGAATCTACGTCCAACGCCACGAGGGCACGCCCAAGCGGGGCGCAAACTTTCACTTATTCCAGCGCCCGCTGAAATAAGGCAGGCTGTCGATTGTCTGCACCGTAAATTGCCCCGCGAGGTCTGGTTTCCGAGGCGATTCAGGACTTCAGAATGATGAATGAGACGCCCGTCGAGCGCGAGGATCTGCTTGCCGTCATCAAGACATCGCAGGCCTTGTCCAGCAAAATTGCGCTGGAAGAGCTGATCGAAATGCTGATGCGTGTTGCGCTTGAGCACTCGGGGGCGCAACGCGGGTTGTTGATCCTGCCGCAGGGCGACGGTTTCCGGATTTCGGCTACCGCAAGCACTGCCGGTACGGGTTTCAACGAGCCGCCAGCGGTCAAGGTCGAAGTCCACGTGCCGCCCTTGCCGGCCGGCGCGATAGATCTGCCCGAATTACTGTTGCGCCAGGTGGCAAGCCGCCGCGAAAAACTGCTTGTTGCCGACGTCGGAACATCCGGGCTTTTCGCGAGCAACGGAACTCCAGGCAGTCCGCTGGCGGTCGAACTACCGAAATCGGTCCTGTGCATTCCGCTGTTCAAGGAAGATCCTCTGGTGGGCCTGCTTTATCTGGAGCAGCGGGGGATTCTTGGTGCGAGTCCTGTCGCGAATTCAGTCGCATTCACGGCGCAGCGCGTTGCAGCGCTCGAATTGCTCGCCGCGCAGGCCGCTATTTCCCTGGAGAACGCCAACTTTTACCAAGAATTGTTGCGCGAGAGCGAGGAGCGCAAGCAAGTGACCGAGGAATTGGGTCAGCACCGCGAGCATCTCGAAGAACTGGTCGCTCAGCGTACCGCCGAACTGACCGCGCTGAAGGAACTACTCGCGGCCGAATTGGCCGACCTCAAACGCCTGCATGAACTGAGCAACCGCCTGCTCGAGAAAAGCGACCTTCCGGATCTATTGCGCGAAGTGCTTCAGGCATCGATTGAACTGCTCGGTGCCGACAAGGGCAAGCTGCAACTCTATGACGAGCCCCACAACGTATTCAGAATCGCCGCTCAAATAGGATTCGGCCAGCAGTTCATCGACTCGTTCAGCACTATCCTGCCGTTCACCGCTGAGTGCGACACTGTCCTGGATCAGGGGCAACGCATCATCGTCGATGACATTCGGACTGACCCGCGGTTTGCCGATGAGCACGATAAATACATCGCCAACGACGTTGTCGCCCTACTGTCCACGCCCCTGGGAGGTCGCGAAGGACGGTTGTGCGGCGTCCTCACCGCCTACTTTCGCCAACCGGGCAGCCCGTCGGGCCGCCAGTTGCGTTTGCTCGATCTCTACGCACAGCAAGCGACGCGGCTCATCGAAGACAGTGAGCGTATCTCGCAACTGGCCACGTCCGGCCGCCAGGCCGAAGATGCCGACCGCTTGAAATCGGCTTTCCTGATGACCATATCCCACGAGCTACGGACGCCCCTCAACGCCATCCTCGGCTACGCTCAGATGCTGGCGCGCGATCCCGGGCTCGAGCCGCGACAGATCGAGGGGCTGAACACCATCCGGGAAAGCGGCGAGCACCTGTTGACCTTGATCAACGATCTTCTCGACCTCTCGAAGATAGAAGCCGGCCGACTCGATCTCTACGCCGAGCCGGCCGACCTACCGCTCTTTCTGCGTATCGTCGCCGATATCATTACCGTCAAGGCGCAGGAAAAAGGCCTGAGCTTTGAATATGAATTCGCTCCGGATTTGCCGAGCGCCATCGTCATGGACGAAAAGCGCCTGCGCCAGATCTTGCTGAACCTGCTCGGTAACGCGGTGAAGTTCACCGAACACGGGCAGGTGACACTGCGGGTGCGTCGCCTGTCCGAGACTGACGCGACGGTTCGCTTGCGTTTCGAGATACAGGATACCGGTGTAGGCATTGGCGCCGATCAGCTCGAACTCATCTTCCGCCCCTTCGAGCAGGCCGGTTCCACGCAGCAGCGCTCCGGGGGGAGCGGCCTCGGCCTGGCCATCAGCCGGCAACTGGTGCGCATGATGGGAAACGACATCCACGTCGAAAGCCAGCTCGGCCAGGGCAGCCTGTTCTGGTTTGAACTCGTGGTGCCGATCACCGGAAGAGACAGGGTGGCGTTTCGCCGCGCACCCCGTGCCGTTAGCGGCTACCGCGGAAATCGCCGGAGGCTAACGATCATCGACGGTGTAGCCGCAGATCGCGCTATCCTGAAGGAGCTTCTGTGCTCCCTGAACTTCGAGATCTGCGCAGCCAAGGCGGGCAATGCACGTGACAACGCCCAGTCCATCGCCGATCAAACCGAAGCGGACGGCCCGCAACTGGTTCTGCTGGACATGAGCGCACCGCGCACTAACGGCGCCGAAATCATCCGCCGGATACGCGAGAAACCGGGTCTGCGCAAGCTGCCGATCATCGCAATCTCAACGGTTGAAGAAGCGGTGAACTGCCTCATTGCCGGCGCCAGCGCCTTTGTCGCCAAGCCGATCGATCATCAGTTGCTGCTTGACCTGATCGGCAGTCTGCTGGAACTCGACTGGATCGAGCCAACGCCGCAAGCGGTCAGCGAAGCCCCCTTACTGGCGCCCCCGCACGATGAAATGGAGACACTGCGCCAATTGGCACTGGTCGGAAACATGCGTGTTTTAACACAGCAGAGCGATCATCTCGAGGCCTTGGACCCGCGTTACGGGCCGTTCGCCAAACGCTTGCGCGATCTGGCCAGACGTTACCAATCGCAAGCCATCCTGGCCCTGGTCAACCAGCACCTCAAGGAGCCTGATCCGTGAACATGGCGAACGAGCAGAACCCGAAGTCCCATACCATACTGGTGGTCGACGACATGCCAGCCAATTTGGGTCTGCTGGTCGCTGAACTGGAATCAATGGGCCATCACGTCTTGGTCGCTCTGGACGGTAAAGAGGCCGTGCAGCGCGCCCAGCACGCGCGCCCCGATCTGATCCTGCTCGATGTGATGATGCCGGGTATTGACGGCTTCGAGACCTGCCGTCGTCTGAAGGCGGTCGATAACACGCGGAATATCCCGGTCATCTTCATGACCGCGCTCGACGATCCGCATAACAAACTGCAGGGATTTGCGGCCGGCGGGGTGGACTACGTCACCAAGCCCCTGCAACTGCCCGAAGTGCTGGCTCGCGTAAAGACCCATCTCGCCTTGCGTTCGATGCAGCAACATTCCCAGGCTCTGAACAAGGTACTGCAACGGGAAATCGCCGTGCGCGAGCAAGTCGAAGCCGACCTCAGGCAGATTCAGGAAGAACTGGAGCGTCGCGTCGAGGAACGCACTGCCGAATTGGCCCTGGCCAACGGGAACCTTCAGTCGGAAATCGCAGAACGCGAGAAGGCGGTAGCGCTACGCATCGGCGAGAACCGTATTCTCGAAATGGTGGCCACTAACAGCTCGCTGGAAGATCTGCTGGCCGAGCTTCTGCGCTTGGTCGAAGCGCAGCAGGCAGGAGCGATAGGCTCGATCCTGCTGCTCGCGCCGGATGGCTTGCACATCGGTCGCGGTGTCGGGCCCAGCCTGCCCCGCGCATTTTTTGACGCGCTCGATGGTCTCTCCATAGGTCCCAGCGCCGGCTCCTGCGGCACCGCCATGTACCGACGCCAGACTGTAGTGGTCAAAGATGTCTTTACGGATCCGCTCTGGGTCGACTACCGCGATCTGGCGAGAACACACGGACTGCGCGCCTGCTGGTCCAGCCCGATCATCGCGCACCACGGACAAGTCCTGGGGAGTTTTGCGCTGTATTACCGCGAGGTGCATAACCCAAACGCCGCTGAAGCCGCACTCTTCGAATTTTCCACACGCATTGCGCGCATCGCCATTGAGCACAAGCACGCCTACGAGCGAATCCGCTACATGGCCGACCACGACGCCTTGACCGGCCTGGCCAATCGCACCGTGCTGCGCGACCGGGTACAGCAGGCCATCGTTCAGGCACACCGCAACGGCAGCATGGTCGCGCTGCTTTTCATCGATCTCGACAAATTCAAGACGATCAACGACTCGCTCGGCCACCGTATTGGCGACCATTTATTGAAGGAGGCCTCGAAACGCCTGTCGCGCTGCCTGCGCGAAGGCGACAGCGTGGCGCGCATCGGCGGCGACGAATTCGTCATCGTTCTGCCGACACTCGCTGACGGCGCCGACGCCGCTCATGCCGGCGCCAAGGTTCTCGAAGCACTGGAAACGCCTTTCGTCATCGATGATCGCGAACTGAACATTTCCGGCAGTGTCGGCATCAGCCTCTATCCGGCGGACGGCACCGATGTCGAGACTTTGATGCGCAATGCCGACTCGGCGATGTATCACGCCAAGGACAAGGGCCGCGGCAATTACCAGTTCTTCACGCCGATGCTCAATGAAGCGGTGCAACGGCGGCTGGCTATCGCCAATCGTCTGCGCGAGGCTCTCGCGCAGTGCGAGTTCCAGCTCTACTACCAACCGCAGATAGACCTGGGAACCGGCCGAATTCTCTCGGCCGAGGCGCTTCTGCGCTGGCCCTACCCGGGGAAGGAAGCCGTTGGATCAAGCGAATTCATCCCCATTGCCGAGGAAACCGGGCTGATCGTACCCATGGGCGAGTGGGCTTTGCGCGAAGCCTGCGAACAGCTCAAACGCTGGCACATCGCGGGCTATCCCGATCTGCGCATTGCTGTCAATCTCTCGGTACGGCAGTTTCACCAGGCCGGATTCCAGGATCTGACCAAACAGATTCTCAACGCCAGCGATGTCCCCGCCAGCGCGCTCGACCTGGAAATTACCGAGAGCCTGTTGATGCTGAGAACCAGCGAAAACCTGGAAATCATGGAGGGCCTATCCGGGATGGGGGTGAAACTCTCGGTGGACGACTTTGGCACCGGCTATTCCAGCCTCGCCTACTTGCAGCGCTTCCCGATCAGCACGCTGAAGATAGATCAGACCTTCGTCAGCGGGCTCAATTGCGACGAGAACAACACGGCTATTGTCACCGCGATTCTCGCCATGGCGCACAGCCTGCAACTGAAGGTCATTGCCGAGGGCGTTGAAAATGCCGCTCAGGAAGCTTTTCTGAAAAACCACGGTTGCCAGGTGGCACAAGGCTATTACTACAGCGCCGCGGTCTCGGCTGAGGACTTTGGCGTAATGCTGGCGCACCAGGCCACCCATGCGGCGCCGGCCGCGATGATGTAATCTCGAAAAATAGGAACAGGGTTTTTTGTTAGCGGAATTTCCTCGGAGTCGCCCAGATTTTTCCTGCGGAATTCTGCGCTTACTGCCTTGTTCCTGCTGAAAGAGCGGTGAGCGCGAAGGATTTCTGCCGCCACCCTTACAAAGAATGAGCAATTCGTGAGAATTAAGCCGCCCAGGCCGGAGGGGGTTTTTCGGGCAGATGAACATTGAGGCACATCAAGTAAATATTCGCTGTGTTCGCGAGAAGTGTTGGTCGTGAGCCAACGCCCTGATTTATCGGT
>CAJBAP010000448.1 GCA_903950295.1 uncultured Rhodocyclaceae bacterium | reverse complement strand
CGAGATCGTGCGTGAGCGTGCAGTCTTGCGCAAACTGGTGACGGTCGGTGACGAAATTGCGGGTTCCGCCCTCAATCCCGCAGGGCGTGATGTCAAGCAACTGCTCGACAGTGCCGAGCAGAAGGTGTTCGAGATCGCCGAGGCGGGCAACCGTTCGATGCAGGGTTTCACGGCGATCACGCCGCTTCTGGGTGATGTGGTCGAGCGCATCGAGGTGCTCTACAACCGCGAGAACCCATCAGATATCACTGGAACCGCGACCGGGTTTCATGATCTCGATCGCATGACTTCAGGGCTGCAACCGGGCGACATGATTGTCGTTGCCGGTCGGCCGTCGATGGGCAAGACGGCGTTTGCATTGAACATCGCCGAGCACGTTGGCATGGAATTGCGCAAGCCGGTGGCGATCTTCAGCCTGGAAATGTCGGGACCGCAACTGGCGATGCGCTTTCTCTCGTCTGCCGGTCGCCTCGACCAGACCAAGATCCGCACCGGAAAACTCTCGGACGAGGATTGGGAAAAGATGTCGATGGCACTCGGTAAATTGCACGAGGCCCCCATCCACATTGACGAGACTGGCGCCATCAATGCCTCCGACCTGCGGGCACGGGCGCGCCGCCTGCATCGCCAACACGGCCCGTTGGGGCTGATCGTGATCGACTACCTGCAGCTGATGACGTCGATCAAGGACAACGAAAACCGAGCCACCGAAATCTCGGAAATCTCGCGCTCGATCAAGGCCCTGGCTAAAGAGTTGCAGGTGCCGGTGATTGCACTGTCGCAGCTTTCGCGCAAGGTCGAGGAGCGCAACGACAAGCGCCCCTTGATGAGCGACCTGCGTGAATCCGGTGCCATTGAGCAGGATGCCGACATCATCCTGATGATGTACCGCGAGGAATACTACAAGCAGGACACCACCGAGAAGGGGGTTGCCGAAGTCATTATCGGCAAGCATCGTAATGGCCCCACCGGTACCGTCAAGCTGACCTTCCTCGGCGAGTACACCCGCTTCGAAAACTTTGCCTCGCCCGGTTCCTATTAAAAAAGTCGGTGCTGGCGGCACGGCAAGACCGGGCCGCCGTTAGCATGTGGTCGGTCACAAATCCGCGCTACAAAACCTCCGCGGCATGATCGGCCAGGCGCGAGCGTTCGCCGCGCTGCAGAGTGATGTGGCCCGAGTGCGCCCAACCCTTGAAGCGATCAACGACGTAGGTCAGGCCCGATGATCCCTCGGTCAGATAGGGCGTGTCGATCTGAGCGATGTTGCCCAAACACACGACCTTGGTACCAGGGCCTGCGCGCGTGATGAGGGTCTTCATCTGCTTCGGTGTCAGGTTCTGCGCCTCGTCGATGATGAGGAACTTGTTGAGGAAGGTGCGACCGCGCATGAAGTTCAACGACTTGACCTTGATACGACTGCGAATCAGATCCATCGTTGCTGCACGACCCCAGTCACCGGCATAGGCACCAGCCGATTTTTCGCCTTCCTCCGCGGGTTTGTTGAGCACGTCGAGGTTGTCTTCCAGCGCCCCCATCCACGGCGTCATTTTTTCCTCTTCAGTACCGGGCAGGAAGCCGATGTCCTCGCCCACCGGCACAGTGACGCGGGTGATGATGATTTCGGCGAAGCGCTTATGCTCCAGAGTCTGTGTCAGGGCGGCGGCGAGGGTCAGTAGTGTCTTGCCGGTGCCGGCCTGCCCGAGCAGGGTGACGAAATCGATGTCGGGGTTCATCAGCAGGTTGAGTGCGAAATTCTGTTCGCGGTTGCGCGCCGTGATGCCCCACACGGCATTCTTGGTGTGGGCGTAATCGATCAGGGTTTCGAGTTCTGCCGTCTTGCCAGCGCCGACTTTTACCCAGGCTTGCAGCGGCTGCGGTCCATCCTGCCAGACGAATTCATTGGTCAGCAGGTCGGGGCAAAGCGGGCCCTTGATGCGGTAGTAAGTGCGGCTGTCCTTCTTCCACGATTCCAGCCCCTTGCCGTGCGTGTCCCAAAAATCCTGGGGCAGTTCGAGGCTGCCGGTGTAGAGGAGGTCGGTATCCTCCAGCACCTTGTCATTGAAGTAGTCCTGTGCGTCGAGGCCCAGCGCGCGGGCCTTGATACGCATGTTGATGTCCTTGGTGACAAGGATCACCGGCCGCTTCGGTTGTCTCTCATGCAGGTGCAT
>CAJBAP010000447.1 GCA_903950295.1 uncultured Rhodocyclaceae bacterium | reverse complement strand
GCCCTGGCTGGCCACGGTGGCCATGGGCGTGAATGTGATCAGCGGCATGGTCGGCAAACTGCTGCTCGGCCGTTCGCGCGAGCATGTGCTGGGGCAGCGCGAGCATTATCAGTTGCGCGGTTTGTCGAAAGTCGAGGTAGAGCGCGCAGTGTTCTGGGACGCGGTGACGCTGGATGCCATGAATAAATGGCGCAAGGTGCATATTCCGATCTTTATCGTCTTTGCGGTGCTGTCGCTGGGCCACATCATCAGCATCTTTTTGTTCTGGGGCTGGATATGAGCCGCATCCTCAAGATCATTCTGGCGCTCAACCTGCTCGTGCTGGCGGTGCTGGCGTTTGTTTATCCGCACCTGATGGTCGGGCCGGGCAAGCTGATTCCCGGCCACAAACAACTGGATGCCGATTGCTTTGCCTGTCATGCATCCTTCACCGGCGCCGATTCCGAGCGCTGCATCAGCTGTCACAAGCCCGACGAGATTGGCCGGCTGACGTCGGCTGGTTTGCCGATCGTCAAACCACTGACTTCGACGCCCTTCCACCAAAAGCTCACCAGCCAGGATTGCGTGGCCTGCCACAGCGATCATGCTGGCGTGAAGCGCTTCCGGCCGACCGGGCACTTCAATCATCGTCTGCTGGAGAAGTCGACGCGTGATGAATGCCAAAGCTGCCACAAGTCCCCCAAGGATTCCTTGCATGAACAGATCACCGGCAATTGCAGCCAGTGCCATAGTCAGGAGAAGTGGACGCCGGCGACCTTCGATCACGCCAAGTATTTCGAGCTCGATCGCGACCACAACGCCAAGTGCGTGACCTGCCATGTGCGTAACGACTACAGTCGCTACACCTGTTTCGGCTGCCATGAGCATACGCCGGACAATATCCGTCGCAAGCACGTCAAGGAAGGGATTCGTGACTACGACAACTGTGTCGAATGCCACCGCAATGCCGACGAGCATGACATTCGTGGTGAATACGGCAAAGGCAAAGGTGGTCGCGAAGGAAATCGCAAAGGGAAGAAGCATGATGACTGACCGTGCTGAACTTGTACCTCCAACCCACTGACAGAGAGCCACCATGCATCCAGATCAACAGCAGGCTGTACTCACTATCGCGCTTCTGGCCGCTTTCGCCGATGGCGCCAACGATGATCGCGAGCGCGAACAGATTCGTCGTCTGGCCGATTCCCTTGGCAGTCAGCAAGGCGCGCCCGATCTGCCGGCGCTCTATCAGCAGGTCTTGCTGAAGCAGGCGAGCCTGCAGGATGCAGCGGCACTGCTGGTTGATGCGGGACACCGGCAACTGGCCTACGAGATGGCGGTTTGCGTCTGCGATGCCGATGGGCGGGTGACGGAGGCGGAGCGGCAATTTCTTGCCGCGCTGGCACAGGCCTTGAAGCTTGAGCGCAGTGCGACCGACCCGGTCAACCAGGAGGCGGAAGCCATGGCGGCGCTGGCCGAATCTGCAGCACCTGCAAGCGTACCAGCCGCCACAGCTGCGGCTGCGGGGCCCGTGGTGGCATCGGTGCCGTCGGTTGCCGAGGCCGAGCTCGATCGCTCCATTCTCAATTATGCGATCCTCAACGGCGCCCTTGAGCTGCTGCCCCAATCCTGGGCATCGATGGGCATCATTCCCCTGCAAATCAAGATGGTCTATGGAATTGGCAAGGCACACGGCTACGAACTGGATCAAGGCCATATCCGCGAGCTGCTGGCGACACTGGGTGTCGGCCTGACTTCACAGTACCTGGAACAGTTCGGCCGCAAGTTGCTGGGCGGCTTGCTCGGCAAGGCGGCAGGGGGCATCGCCAAGCAGTTCGGCAAGGCCGCGACCAGTGTCGCCTTCTCCTTTGCCACTACCTATGCATTGGGCCAACTCTCCAAACGCTACTACGCCGGCGGACGGCAGATGAGTAGTGCACTGCTGCAGGAGACTTTCCAGAACCTGCTGGGGCCGGCGAAACAGATGCAAACCGAATATCTGCCGCAGATCCAGCAAAAGGCCGGCAACCTGGATCTGGGCCAGATCATGAGCATGGTGCGTGGCGGCTAAGGCGTGAACACTCTAACTGCGCCACCACCGTCGCTGACCCGTTACGCCTGGCTGTCCATCGCTGCGGCCATCGCCACCATCTTGTTGAAGGGTGTGGCGTGGCAGATGACCGGTTCGGTTGGCTTGCTGTCCGACGCCATCGAGTCTTTCGTCAATCTCGCCGGTGCGCTGATGGCGCTCTGGATGCTGACGTTGGCGGCACTTCCCGCTGATGACGACCATGCCCACGGCCATGGCAAGGCCGAATATTTCTCCAGCGCCTTCGAAGGCTTCCTGATCCTTTTGGCGGCGTTCAGCATTGGCTATACCGCCATCGAGCGCTTCATGAATCCGCAACCACTCGAAGCCGTCGGAATCGGCTTGCTGGTTTCGGTGCTTGCCTCCATCATCAATCTGGCCACGGCCCGCATCCTGATGCGGGTCGGACGCGAGCGCAATTCGATCACGCTGGAAGCCGATGCCCATCATCTGATGACCGATGTATGGACTTCGGCCGGAGTAATTTGTGGCGTTGGCCTGGTCTGGTTTTCCGGCTGGCTCTGGCTCGATCCCGTCATCGCCTTGCTGGTGGCGGCGAATATCATCTGGACCGGCTGGCAGCTGATGCGGCGCTCGGCCGATGGTCTGATGGACATTTCCCTGCCCGACGACAAACTGGCGCAAATCGAAACGGTGTTGGCCGGATATCGCGCGCAGGAACTGGATTTCCATGCCTTGCGTACCCGCCAGGCCGGTAGCCGCGCCTTCGTTACCCTGCATGTGCTGGTGCCGGGGCAATGGTCGGTGCAGCAGGGTCACGACTGGGCAGAACGTATCGAGGCGGATATTCGCCTCGCCCTGCCACATGCGCACGTCACGACCCATCTGGAGCCGATCGAAGATCCGCTGTCGATGATTGACCAGGAACTCGATCGACCGCAGCCCTGAACATTCAATAGCTATCCCCCGACGGCTGGATTGTTCCTCACCCGGTCGTCTTCGAGCCCTGCAGTGATGCAGGGCTTTTTTTATTTCGCGCAGTTAAGGGTCGCTTAAGCATGAGGCGGCATAGTTGCGACGTACCCACTTCAGTGAAGGAATTACAAATGAAACATTCTTCTGCCCCGTTTCTCTCCAGCATGATTGCTGCGGTTGTTGCGTCGCTGCTTGTTGTCATGACGGTCGCGTTTCTGGTAATTCCACAAGCCATGGGAGGACATCCTGGAGAAATGAATTCTGGCGGAGTTTCCAGCACGAAATTCCATTCCACTTGAGCGCAGAGAACATGTCGCCAAATGCCATGGCGGTATTCAACCTGCCCACGTCGAAAGGAACTGAAATGCGCAAATACTTCGCTATCATCGGGTTTGTCAGTCTGATGGCTCTGAACGCCGTTGCGGCCGAAGCCCAGACCGAGTCATGCGAGAAAATCAGGGAACAGATCAAGGCCCAAATCGGCCTGTTGCCAAAAGCGGATACCGATTTGCTGCAAAAATTATCAGTGCGGTCGGAATGCCGATTTTCGGCGGCTGAAGTTTATCGGGCGGCCTACGGCGATAAACCTCTCCCCAAGACGGAACAGCGGGGCCGCCAGAGCAGGCACGATGACGACGATTGAGATGTTCCCGAGAGCACTGAAGGTGATAACTGAAAATATGACTGAGCAATACTATTCGACCCTTGCGCCGCGTTTCCAGCGGCTGATCGTCATGGGTGTATGTATCCCACTCCTGTTGGTTGCCTGTTCGGAGCGGCCTGCGCTTACGGCGCCGGAGCGGGCCAGGTTCGTGGCGGAATTGATCGATGAGCGCGCTGCATGCAGTAGTCTGCGGCAGAAGATCCTGGAGCCGGGACAGGACGACAAGGCGCTTAACGCGCTGTATGAGGCCGCCAAGGCGTCCTTCTGCCTCAAGCCCAGCGTATGACGTGATGGTGTGCCGTCCCGCCATCCGCAACGGCGAAGAGAGCGTTTCTTGCTCGACCGCCTTGTTGCGCAGTAGTTTCATCAGCGCCGACTTTTCGCAATCGCTTGCGCTAAGATGATGCACTGACCTCGCCGGAGAAATGTCATGGGACTGCCGCAACGCGATCTTGAACTGCATACCTACGCCGACTACATTACTTGGCCGGACGAGATGCATTACGAGCTGATCGATGGCTGCGCCTATGCCATGGGGCCGGCGCCGGTGCGGCGGCATCAGGAGGTCGCGGGCGAGATATTTCGGCAAATCGCCGATGCACTGGAAGGCTCGCCCTGCCGACCCTACATCGCGCCTTTCGACGTGCGCCTGCCGCGCACCAATGAAGCGGACGACCTGGTCGATACCGTCGTGCAGCCCGATATCAGTGTGATCTGCGACAAAGCCAAGCTGGATGAACGTGGCTGTCGTGGCGCGCCGGACTGGGTCATCGAGGTGTTGTCACCGCGCACCGTCAGCCACGACCAGATCGTCAAGCGCGCACTCTATGAACGGGCCGGCGTGCGCGAATTCTGGCTGGTGCACCCGATGGATAGCGTGGTCACCATCTATCTGCTGGAAAACGGCGCCTACGGCAAGCCGGCGGTACAGGAGTTGATCGGTACGACAGCGGCAACTATTTTGCCGCAGGTGATCATCGACTGGGCGCGGGCCATGCGAGAGAGCTGACACAGCTGCCGTCCCGCCATCCGCAACGGCGAAGAGAGCGTTTCTTGCTCGACCGCCTTGTTGCGCAGTAGTTTCATCAGCGCCGACTTTTAGCGCTTGGGATTACTCGCCGCGAATCAGCGCCATCAGATCGTCGGTGGAGGGCAGGGCGGTGACTTCGCCTTCGGCCAGCACACTTTCGGCGAGGGCG
>CAJBAP010000446.1 GCA_903950295.1 uncultured Rhodocyclaceae bacterium | reverse complement strand
GCGTGCCTTCTTCGCCAGCTCCGAAGTTTCCTGCGCGATTTCGATGACGCCCTTCTGGTCGGCGTTTTTCAGCACCGGCACCATCAAGCCATTGGGCGTATCCGCCGCGAAACCGATATGCCAATAGTTTTTGTAAACCAGGTTGTCACCGTCCAGTGAGCTGTTGAGTTCGGGGTACTTCTTCAGTGCGGCGACACAGGCCTTGATCATGAAGGCCAGCATCGTCACCTTGATGCCCGACTTTTCGTTTTCCTTGTTGAGCTGGACGCGCAAGGCTTCAAGGTCGGTGATGTCGGCATCCTCGTGATAGGTGACGGCGGGAATCATCACCCAGTTGCGCAACAGGTTGGGGCCGGAGATTTTCTTGATGCGCGAGAGTGGCTTGACTTCGACGGGACCGAACTTGGCGAAATCAACCTGCGGCCAGGGCAGCAAATTCAGGCCGCTGCCTGAAGCGGATGGCGCAGACGGGGCAGACGGGGTGGCGCCCTGGCCACTTATCACGCCTTTGATGAACAACTGCACATCTTGCTGGGTGATGCGGCCTTTGGGGCCGGTGCCCTTGACCCTGGCTACATCGACACCCAGTTCGCGCGCAAAGCGTCGCACCGAAGGACTCGCGTGCGCCTTGATGCCATCCATCGCCGCGACAATTTCGGCGGGCGATGGCATATGCACCGCCAGCGGTGCCGTGGTCGGTTCTTGCTCGGTCGGGCGAAAGTCGGTTGCTGCCGAGTTGGCGGGTGGCGGCGCAGAAAAAGTCGGCGCTGGCGGGACGGCAATAGCGCCTGGCGTGGCGACCGGAGCGGCCACTGCTGCTGGCGGCGCCGTGGCAGAGGTCGCCTCAGCAACTTCAAGTAGCAGAATCAGGCTGCCCTCAGCCAGCTTGTCGCCGATGGCAACCTTGAGTTCCTTCACCGTACCGGCAGCAGGTGATGGCACATCCATCGTCGCCTTGTCGGATTCGAGCGTCACCAGCGAATCTTCCGCCTTCACCACATCACCCGGCTTGACGTTAATTTCGATGACTGGCACATCCTTGAAGTCGCCAATGTCGGGTACTTTGACTTCCAGTAACGTCGCCATGATCACACCTTCACCGGGTTGGGTTTGCTTGGATCAAGGCCGTATTTCGCGATGGCCGCAGCGACCGTCTTCTGCTCGATCGCACCATCGTCGGCCAATGCGGATAAAGCGGCCAGCGTGACCCAGTGACGGTCGACCTCGAAGAAGTGGCGCAACTTTTCGCGCGTGTCGGAGCGGCCGAAGCCATCCGTGCCCAACACCGTGTAGCGCCGACCGCCTTCGGTAATGAAGGGACGAATCTGCTCGGCGTAGAGGCGGATGTAATCGGTGGCGGCAACGATCGGACCACGGGTGTCGGCCAGCAGAGACTTGGCGTGGCAGGCCGGACGCGGCTCGTCCGGATGCAACATATGGAAGCGCGTGCAGTTGTGGCCATCACGCCCCAGTTCATTGAAGCTGGTGCAACTCCACAAATCGGACTCAACGTTCCAGTCGTTCTTCAACATGTCTGCGGCGGCAATCACTTCGCGGAAGAT
>CAJBAP010000445.1 GCA_903950295.1 uncultured Rhodocyclaceae bacterium | reverse complement strand
GGCGCGTGGTTTGAAGGGCATGATCGTGCGCAGGAAGTGAATGTAGTTGGCGGGCACCGGCATGTCGACCATGAAATAGGCCCGCGACAGCGAGAACAACAAACTGATCCAGCCAGTATCGAGGATGATGGTGTCGAGAACAAGTTTCCCGGCAGGGTCGTGAAGTACCGGCACGGCGAAGGGATACTCATTGGAGCCATTCACCACTTTGCCAATGACATAGGCCGCCTTGTTGCGATAGAACGCCGAAGCCAACACCTGGATCTGAAAATTCACCTCGCAGCGGGGCAACTCGGAAAATTCATCCTGCACCGCGCGCTGGATAAATGCCACATCGCGGTCAAGATCGGCGAATTCACGCTGCCAGTTGAAATCGAGAAAGATTTGCGTGACGGCGGCTTTCACCCCGACCTGGTTGGGGTAATAACAACGATAGCAGGGCGGGTCGGATTCGATGTACTCGGTCGAAATCGCCGGTCGCACGAAGATGAAGTCGTTGTGAAAGTAGGTGCGGTGCAATATTTTGCAGAACACCGAATTGAAGAATGTTTCGGCAAGTTCGGGCTGGTTGTGGTTGGTGAGCAGACCGATGTAATAGAGCTTGGCCTGCTGCCAGACCACGTCGTCAATGGTTTCCGCATTGAAATCGTGATGCAGGCGCTGGACGGTTTCGGCAACGCGATCATCATAAAACTGAATGCGTTCCCTGACCGCCAATTGCACCCCGGGCCAGTCGCCATGCTCGAAACGGGTCTTGGCGCTGGCCGAGCTGGCACGAAACAACCGGTAGTGTTTATCGAACCCTTCGATGAGGGTTTGAGCAATCAGAAACGCCTGCGCAGCGCTGGCAGGGTCGGCATCCGCCACCAACTTCACCGATATGTCCATGAATTTCCTTTTGCCAGCATTTACACAGCTTATACTATGCGACGAAGGCCAAGGATACTCAGAAATTGGCAGCAGCTTGCACAATCGTCTTCACTCTCACTTCCACAGCTTATAAATCAGCAAGTTACAAGAAAGAGACAAGTCAATGACTACTGGACAATCGAAGATCATCTACACCCTGACGGACGAGGCGCCACTCTTGGCGACCTGCGCCTTCCTGCCGATTATCCGCAGCTTTACGACACCGGCCGGTGTCGAAATCGAAGAGGCCGACATTTCCGTGGCGGCCCGAGTGCTCGCCGAGTTTCCCGAATATTTGAGCGCAGAACAGAAGGTGCCGAATGTTCTCGCTGACCTGGGCCGCCGCACACTGCTGCCGGAAACCAACATCATCAAACTGCCGAACATCAGCGCCTCGGTGGCACAA
The DNA here is from genome assembly GCA_903950295.1 of uncultured Rhodocyclaceae bacterium. Next base: position 456 of record CAJBAP010000445.1, on the reverse strand, counting down.
CTGATGGCCTGCGTCAAAGAACTGCAGTCGCAGGGCTACAAAATCCCCGACTACCCGGAGGACCCGAAACCCGACGAGGAAAAAGCACTCAAGACCCGTTACTCGAAATGCATCGGCAGTGCCGTCAATCCGGTGCTGCGTGAGGGCAACTCAGATCGCCGCGCCCCCAAGGCCGTGAAGAACTATGCGCGCAAGCATCCGCATTCGATGGGCGAGTGGAGCCAGGCCTCACGCACCCACGTCTCGCACATGCACCACGGCGACTTTTATCACGGCGAGAAGTCGCTGACGCTGGACCGGGCACGCGACGTCAAGATGGAGCTCATCACCAAGAGCGGCAAGACGATTGTGCTGAAACCGAAGACTACGCTGCTCGCCGGCGAAATCATCGACAGCATGTTCATGAGCAAGAAGGCCCTGTGCGAGTTCTACGAAAAAGAACTGGAAGATGCCCGC
>CAJBAP010000444.1 GCA_903950295.1 uncultured Rhodocyclaceae bacterium | reverse complement strand
GGCGCGTGGTTTGAAGGGCATGATCGTGCGCAGGAAGTGAATGTAGTTGGCGGGCACCGGCATGTCGACCATGAAATAGGCCCGCGACAGCGAGAACAACAAACTGATCCAGCCAGTATCGAGGATGATGGTGTCGAGAACGAGTTTCCCGGCGGCGTCGTGAAGTACCGGCACGGCGAAGGGATACTCATTGGAGCCGTTCACCACTTTGCCGATGACATAGGCCGCCTTGTTGCGATAGAACGCCGAGGCCAGCACCTGGATCTGGAAATTCACCTCGCAGCGGGGTAATTCAGAAAATTCACCCTGTACCGCGCGCTGGATGAATACCACATCGCGGTCAAGATCGGCGAATTCGCGCTGCCAGTTGAAGTCGAGAAAGATTTGCTTGATGGCTGCGTTCGCCCCGGTCGGGTTCGGGTAATAGCAACGATAGCAGGGCGGGTCGGATTCGATGTATTCGGTCGAAATGGCCGGCCGTACGAAGATGAAATCGTTGTGAAAATAGGTACGGTGCAGAATCTTGCAGAACACCGAGTTGAAAAAGGTTTCGGCGAGTTCGGGCTGGTTGTGGTTGGTGAGTAGGCCGATGTAATACAGCTTGGCCTGCTGCCAGACCACATCGTCGATGGTCTCGGCATTGAAATCATGATGCAGACGCTGGACGGTTTCGGCGACACGATCATCGTAAAACTGGATACGCTCTCTGACCGCAAGCTGCACCCCGGGCCAGTCGCCTTCCTCGAAGCGGGTCTTGGCACTGGCCGAACTGGCGCGAAACAGCCGGTAGTGCTTATTGAAGCCCTCAATCAGGGTTTGGGCGATCAAGAGTGCCAGCGCACCGCTGGGAGGATCAGCATCCGCCACCAACTTCACCGATATATCCATGAATTCCCTTTTGCCAGCATTGACACAGCTTATACTATGCGACGAAGGTCAAGGATACTCAGAAATTGACCGCAGCTTGCACAACCGTCTTCCCTCTCACTTCCGCAGCTTATAAATCAGCAAGTTACAAGAAAGAGACACGTCAATGACTACTGGACAATCCAAAATCATCTACACCCTGACAGACGAAGCACCCTTGCTGGCGACCTGCGCCTTCTTGCCGATTATCCGCGCCTTCACGACACCTGCCGGCATCGAAATCGAAGAGGCCGACATTTCGGTGTCTGCTCGGGTGCTTTCCGAGTTCCCCGAATACCTGACCGACGCGCAGAAGGTGCCGAACGTCCTCGGCGATCTGGGCCGCCGTACCTTGCTACCCGAGACCAACATCATCAAGCTGCCGAACATCAGCGCCTCCGTTGCGCAGTTGATGGCCTGCGTCCGCGAATTGCAGTCGCAGGGCTACAAGCTTCCCGATTACCCGGAAGACCCGAAGACAGAAGAAGAAAAGGCGATCCAGGCTCGCTACTCGAAATGCATCGGCAGCTCGGTAAATCCAGTGCTGCGCGAGGGCAACTCCGACCGTCGCGCACCCAATGCCGTGAAGAACTACGCCCGCAAGCATCCACATTCGATGGGTGAATGGAGCCAGGCCTCGCGCACCCACGTTTCGCACATGCATCATGGCGACTTCTATCACGGCGAGAAGTCGCTAACGCTGGACCGGGCACGCGACGTAAAGATGGAGCTCATCACCAAGAGCGGCAAGACGATTGTGCTGAAGCCGAAGACTTCACTGCTCGCCGGCGAAATCATCGACAGCATGTTCATGAGCAAGAAAGCTCTGTGCGAGTTCTACGAAAAGGAACTGGAAGACGCCCGCAAGACCGGCGTGATGTTCTCGTTGCACGTCAAGGCGACGATGATGAAGGTATCGCATCCGATCGTCTTCGGCCACTGCGTCAGAATCTTCTACAAGGACGCCTTCGAGAAGCACGGCAAGTTGTTCGACGAGATCGGCGTCAATGTCAATAATGGCATGGTCAATCTCTACGACAAGATCGCCACGTTGCCATCATCCAAGCGTGAGGAGATCATGCATGACCTGCACGCCTGCCACGAACATCGCCCGGAGCTGGCGATGGTCGACTCGGCCAAGGGCATCTCCAATTTCCATTCGCCGAATGACATCATCGTCGATGCTTCAATGCCGGCCATGATCCGCATTGGCGGCAAGATGTGGGGCGCCGATGGCCGACCCAAGGACGTCAAGGCCGTGATGCCGGAAAGTACTTTCGCTCGCATCTACCAGGAGATGATCAACTTCTGCAAGTGGCACGGCAACTTCGATCCCAAGACCATGGGCACCGTACCGAACGTCGGCCTGATGGCCCAGCAGGCTGAAGAATACGGCTCGCATGACAAGACCTTCGAGATCACGGAAGACGGCGTCGCCAACATCACTGACCTCGCCACCGGCGAAG
>CAJBAP010000443.1 GCA_903950295.1 uncultured Rhodocyclaceae bacterium | reverse complement strand
CGAAAAAGGCGAAAAGCTGTTGTCTTTCGCCGCCCGCTTCAATCAGACGCCGACCGCGACGTTCCAGGAACTATCGACCTCGGACATCAAGTTTCCCAAGATCACGCTGGCCGACGGCAAGGAAATCACGCTCTCGCCCGGCAGCTACCAGACCGTGCTGCAAACCAACCATAACCAGGCCGACCGCGCCAAGTCGTTCGACGCCTTCATCAAGACCTACAGCGCCACTGCCAACACCTACGCGGCGATCTACAACGCCGTGCTGCAGAAAGGCTGGTTCACCGCCCAGGCACGCAACTTCCCGACCACGCTGGATGCGGCGCTCGACGGCAATGCGATCCCGCCCACCGTGGTCAAGACGCTGGTCGACACCGTCCGTGCCGGCACGGCGCCGCTGCAACGCTACGTCAAGCTGCGCCAGAAGCTGCTCGGTCTCGAGACGTATCACCTGTATGACGGATCGATTCCGATCTTCAAGACCGATCAGACCTATCCCTATCCGGATGCCAAGGAATTCGTACTCTCATCGGTTGCCCCGCTGGGTGCCGACTACAGCGCCAAGTACAAGAAGTTCCTGAGCGGCAAGCAGATCGATGTGTATGAAAGCGAAGGCAAGCGCAGCGGTGCCTATGTTGCCGGCGTGTATGGCGTCGGTCCCTACATGTTGCTGAATCACAATGACACCCAGGACGCGCTGTTCACCCTCGCCCACGAGGGCGGCCATGCCATGCATACGGTGCTCTCGAGCGAGAACCAGCCCTTCGTCACGGCCGACTACACGATCTTTGTCGCCGAAGTCGCGTCGACGACCAATGAACGCTTCCTGCTCGAAAAACTGCTGCAGACCACCACCGATCCCAAAGAGCGTTTTCTGTTGCTGCAGCACGCGGTGAATTCGATTGTCGGCACCTTCTATACCCAGGTGTTGTTTGCCGATTTCGAATTGCAGGCACATGAACTGGTGGAACAAGGCAAACCGATCACCGCCGACGTGCTGAGCAACATTTACTTGAAATTGCTCAAGGATTATTACGGCGATGCGCTCACGATCGACGATGCCTACAAATACACCTGGTCGCGAATTCCGCATTTCTACAACTCGCCCTATTACGTTTATCAGTACGCCACCTGCTTTGCCTCCTCTGCCAAGCTGTTCAAGGACATGACGACCGGTGAGGCAGCGGCGCGGACCGCAGCCACCGAGCGCTATCTGACACTGCTCAAGAGTGGCGGCGACGATCATCCGATGAAGCAATTGCAGAAGGCGGGGGTCGATCTGTCCAAGCGCGAAACAGTCCAGGCGGTGATCGACCAGATGAACGAGATGGTCGCCCAAATGGAAGTCGAAGCCGCCAAGATTCGTTAATCAGCCCTGCATGAAAATCCTGATTCCGATCATCGCGCTGGTCATTGCGGTCTTCCTCGCCCCGCTGCTGTTTCCTCCCGGCGGGAGCGAGGCCGTCAGGCCGTCCGGCGAAGGTCTGCCGTGGCAGATCATCAAGCTCGACAACGGTGGCACGCGCGTTTTCGGCCTCACGCTGGGCGTCAGCAAGCTCGGCGAAGCCCGCACCGTCCTGGGCGATGCGCCGCAAGTGGCCATCGTCGGCACGCGCGACGAAGCCGGCACGCTGGAGGCTTATTTCGAGAGCGTCAGACTGGATTACCTGACCGGCAAGATGATCCTCACGGCCGACCTGCCCCAGGCGACCGTCGAAGCGATGCGCCAGCGGGCCATCAAGACCGACTACATGGAAAGTACGACGCGGCGTTCGACGCTCAGCCCCGCCGATCTTGAAACAGCGATGAATGCGCCGATCCGCGCCATTGCCTTCATTCCCTCCGTCAATCTCGATGAAGCGACGGTGCTGCAACGCTTCGGCCCGCCCGGCGAGCGGATTCGCGGATCAGAAACCGCAGAGCACCTGCTCTATGCCGACAAAGGCCTCGACATCGTGCTCGACAGCAAGGGCAAGGAGCTGCTGCAGTACGTTGCGCCACGGCATTTCGAGAGTCTGCGTGAGCCCTTGCTGACCGCACCGACAAAACACTAAGCTTTCTTCCGCTTGAGGGACTTCGCATGAACAAGACCGCCCTGTCCCGCACCGCCTACCGCATCTGCCCTTTTTGCGAAGCCTGCTGCGGGCTCGAACTAACGATAGAAGATGATCGCGTCACCGCCGTACGCGGTCACGCCGCTGATGTTTTTTCGGCGGGTTACATCTGCCCCAAGGGGGTGGCGATCAAGGATCTGCACGAAGATCCCGACCGGCTGCGCACACCGCTGATCAAGCGTGATGGCCGATTTGTCCCCGCCAGCTGGGATGAGGCCTTTGCCGAAATCGAGCGGCGCCTGATGCCGATCATCGCCCGCGGTGACCGCGATGCGGTAGCGATGAGCCTGGGCAACCCGGCCGCGCACAAACTGGGACTGCTGCTTTATGGCGCGCGACTGGCAAAAGCGCTGGGAACGAAGAATATCTATTCGGCTTCGACGCTGGACCAGATGCCCAAGCAACTCTCGGCCGGCCTGATGTTTGGCAGCTGGCTCTCGATTCCGGTGCCGGACATCGAGCGCACCGAT
>CAJBAP010000442.1 GCA_903950295.1 uncultured Rhodocyclaceae bacterium | reverse complement strand
TTTTCGTCCGCCCATTCGTCCCAGATGGAAACCTTGTTGTCCTTGAGATAGGCGATGTTGGTTTCGCCGCGCAGGAACCACAGCAACTCATGGATGATCGAGCGCAGGTGCAGTTTCTTGGTGGTCAGGAGCGGAAAGCCCGCCGCCAGATCGAAACGCATCTGCCAGCCGAATACCGAGCGTGTGCCGGTGCCGGTGCGGTCGGATTTCTCATGCCCGTGCTCGAGCACGTGGCGCATCAGGTAGAGGTATTGGCGCATAATCGGCGCGATTATAAAGGCCACGAACCCATGACAGCACTACCAAAGCTCAGCGTTTCCGCCACACCGCGCGGCGACCATCATCTTTATCTGCTGCCCGCCGGGAAAACCCTGCCGGCCGAACTTCCGCAGCGCGACTTCTGGCAGCGACTACTGAAGCGCAAGGACACGAAAGCCGCCGAGCTTGCCAAGACACCACTCGCCGCCGATCTGCCGGATGGAACGCGTGCAGCACTGGTTATGGTCGATCCGGCGGCGGCGCGCTTTGAGCGGCTCACCGCGCTGCGCAAGGCCGCGATGCTCCTCCTCGACGAATCGCCCAGAACGCTGGCCATCGTGCCAGTCGGTGTCGCCGAGGAAGCCTTGCCGGACGCGCTCTATGTCGCCCTGGTGAATGGCGTGCCGCTCCCGGCGCAAAAGAAGAAACCGGCGCAGGCGCTGAAGGAAATCAACCTGCCGTGCCACTTAGTTGCCAATGAGGCCAGCGCCGACTTTTCTCGGGTTCAGGCCCTCGCCCGCGCCAACCTGCTCGCACGTGAGCTGACCGCCCTGCCCCCCAACCAACTCGACCCGACACGCTACCGCCAACGCCTGCGCACCATGGCCAAAGCGCAGGGCTGGGGCATCGAGGAATACGATTTCCGTCGTCTGAAGAAAATGGGCGCCGGCGCCTTCTGCGCCGTGGCGCAAGGCAGCGATGATGCCGGCGGCGGCGCGGCCATCGTGCGCCTCTCCTGGCAACCGCAGAAGAAAGCCGCGCAAACCATCGCGCTGGTGGGCAAGGGCATCTGCTACGACACCGGCGGCCACAACCTCAAGCCCGCCAAGTACATGGCCGGCATGCACGAAGACATGAACGGCTCGGCCGTTGCCCTGTCCATCCTCGCGGCCGCCGCCGAACTCGACCTGCCCATCGCCATCGACTGCTGGCTGGCCATCGCCAAGAACCATATTTCACCTGCCGCCTACGCGCAGGGCGACATCGTGTGCGCGCTCGACGGCACCACCATCGAGGTCGTGCATACCGACGCCGAAGGTCGCATGGTGCTGGCCGACACGCTGGCGCTGGCCGCCCGAAAAAAGCCAGCCTTGATGATCGACTTCGCCACCCTCACCGGCAGCATGCAGGCCGCGCTGGGCCAGCGCTATGCCGGCGTTTTCGCCAGCAGCGACACACTTGCGGCGCAGGCTGTCGCGGCCGGGCGCGCCAGCGGCGAACGCGTCTGTGTCTTTCCGCAGGATGCCGACTACGAGCCGGCGCTTGATTCAAAAGTGGCCGACATCAAGCAATGCACCCTCGAAGGCGATGCCGACCACATTCTCGCGGCGCGTTTTCTCGG
>CAJBAP010000441.1 GCA_903950295.1 uncultured Rhodocyclaceae bacterium | reverse complement strand
CGACCTCAAAGCCCCGCATGCGTCGCCCAGAACATCGCGGGGGTGACAATCGGGTAACGGTCCGCCAGTGCCAGCAGGTCCTTGTCGCCGGTGATGAGATAGTCGGCGCTCGAGGTCTGGCGCGCCGCCAGCAAGGTGCCGAGCACCGGCTGATCATCCGGATCGCGTAATTCCGCATCCACGCCTGGGAGCGGCTCGATGACTTCGGCCTGGATGGATAGCGCATCCACCAGATCGTCGATCTCCGCCGCGCTCAAACCGTGGCGCTGCGCCAGACGGGGCAGCACGCGGCGCAGTTCGTCGAGAATGTGTGCGGAAAGCAGCACATCGACGGAACCGTGGCGCCAGGCCGTCAAAATCCGGCCCGGCACACTGGCCGGGTAGGCAATACCGGAGAGTAAGACATTCGTGTCGAGCACCACTCGCAGTGCGGCCACGGCGGATTAAGCCTTGCCGGCCAACGCGCGTACTTGCGCCCGCTCGCTTGCGATGGCCGCCTCGATTTCCGCCAGGCCTTCCGCCTCGGGCAGCTGGGCGAAGCCCGCCTCGATGCGTTGGCAGAGCGCATCGAAGCGGCCTTGCATGCGGCGAATGCGCTCGAACAAGCGTGCATCCACCAGCGCAGCGACCGGCTTGCCATCTTTATTGATGACCACGCTGTCGTGACGATACTGCACCTGGTTGAGCATTTCGCCCAAGTTCTGCCTGAAGCTGACCGCACTGGTTTCGGTAATCACGGCGACGCCCTTTGCAATATGATCATACTGGTCATTATGACTTGATGAATATAGCGGGTCAACGCCGTCCCGCCAGCGCCGACTTTTTGTCGGCGCGGCGCGTTGGTACAACGGTGCAGGCTTACTCCATTGCTTCGTACAGCGGCAGGGTGAGGAACTCGGGGTAATCCTCGGCCAGCGCCATCTTTTCGAAGATGCCGGCGGCCTGGTCGTAGGTCTCGGTCTTCTCGCCGTTGGCGGTGACGGTGGCTTTCACCTTGGCGAGTTCCTCGGGGATCATGGTGCGCACCATCTCGGCGGTGAGCTTGCGGCCATCGTCGAGCTTGCCCTTGGGCGACACGACCCACTGCCAGATCTGCGAGCGCGAGATCTCGGCCGTGGCGGCGTCTTCCATCAGGTTGTGGATCGGTACGCAGCCATTGCCGGCGAGCCAGCTGCCGAGGTAGTGGATGCCGACGTTGATGTTGTTGCGCACGCCGGCTTCGGTGATGGGTTGCTCGGGCTGGAAGTTGAGCCAATCCTTGGGGCCAAAATTGTCGTCGCGCTGTTTGCTCCACTGGTTGGGCTTGTCGCCCAACACCTTGACGAACTCTTCCATGGCGATCGGCACCAGGCCGGGGTGGGCCACCCAGCCGCCGTCGTAGCCGTCGTTGGCATCGCGGGTCTTGTCGTGGCGGATGCCGGCCAGCGCCTTGTCATTGGCGACCGGATCGCCCTTGATCGGGATCAGCGCGCTCATGCCACCGATCGCCGGCGCGCCACGCTTGTGGCAGGCCTTGACCAGAGACAGCGCGTAGCTGCGCATGAAGGGTACTTCCATGGTGATGGCGCCGCGGTTGGCGAGGCAAAAATCCTTGTTCTTCTTGAACTTCTTGATGCAGCTGAAGATGTAGTCCCAGCGGCCGGCATTCAGCCCGGCGCTGTGCTCGCGCAGCTCATACAGAATTTCTTCGAGTTCGAAGGTGGCGAGGATGGTTTCGACCAGCACGGTGGCCTTGATGGTGCCGCGCGGCAGGCCGATATGGTCCTGCGCCATGCAGAAAATTTCGTTCCACAGGCGCGCTTCGAGGTGCGATTCCATCTTCGGCAGGTAGAAGAAGGGGCCGGCACCGCGTGCCACCTGTTCCTTGGCGTTGTGGAAGAGCACCACGGCGAAGTCGAAGATACCGCCGGAGACGCGCTGGCCGTCGATCAGCACATGCTTCTCGTCGAGATGCCAGCCGCGCGGGCGAATCTGTAGCGTGGCGATCTTCTCGTTGAGTTGATAGACCTTGCCGGCTTCATTGGTGAAGCTGAGTTTGCGGCGGATGGCGTCGTAGAGGTTGACCTGGCCCTGGATCTGGTTGAACCAGTTGGGGCTGTTGGAATCCTCGAAGTCGGTCATGTAGCTGTCAGCGCCCGAGTTGAAGGCGTTGATGATCATCTTGCGCTCGACCGGGCCGGTGATTTCGACTCGACGGCATTCCAGTGCCTTGGGCAACGGCGCGACCTTCCAGTCGCCTTCACGGATGTGCTTGGTTTCGGGCAGGAAGTCGGGCATCTCGCCGGCGTCGATGCGCGCCTGGCGCATGACGCGAGCCTTCAACAATTCCTGGCGACGCAGCTCGAAGGCGCGGTGCAGCTTGGCGACAAGTTCCAGCGCGTCCTTGGTGAGGATTTCGTCGAAACGCGGGTGGATCGGGGCATTGACTTGCACGCCGGCGGGCAGGTTGAGTGTCATGGTTTTCTCCGTTTGAAAATGAGGTGTCTTATAGATGACCTCAGTGTATTCGACACTTGCTCGCGAGATAAGCCACAATATCGGCAATTCATTCGATACGAAAAGTACAAGGTGGCAAGCGAGTGAGCAAACTGAAAGAACTGGAAGCCTTCGTGCAGGTGGCAAGCAAGGGCAGCCTGACGGCAGCTGCCGCCGGCGAGGGCGTGACACCGGCGATTATCGGCCGGCGTCTGGATGCATTGGAAGACCGGCTGGGTGTGCGACTCCTGGTGAGAACAACGCGCAAACTGACGCTGACGCAGGAGGGCGAAGCCTTCCTCGAAGACTGCCAGCGCATTCTCACCGACCTCGCCAACGCCGAGGCGCAACTGTCACTCGGTAGCGCGCGGGCGAGTGGCCACCTCAAGGTGACTGCGCCGGCGGGCTTCGGCCGCAAACATGTCGCGCCGCTGCTGCTGGAATTCCTGCGCGCGCATCCGGACGTTTCAGCGAGCCTTGACCTCTCGGATCGCACCGTCGATCTGGTCAGTGAAGGCATCGACTGCGCGGTGCGACTCGGCGGGTTGGTTGATTCCAGCCTTATCGCTGTGCGTCTGGGCGAGATGAAGCGCGTAGTGGTCGGTAGTCCGGCCTATTTTCAGCAGCGCGGCGTGCCGCGCACGCTCGACGATTTATCGAACCATGACTGCCTGGCGCTGGCAACCCAGCCGGGCTGGGATTTCCAGCAGGCGGCGGGACGTGGGCTGATCTTCAAGCCACCCGGTCGTTTCATCTGCAACGACGGTGCCGTATTGCACGAGTGGGCGCTCGCCGGCATGGGGCTGGCGTGGCGTTCGTTGTGGGAAGTCGGTGAAGATTTGCGCTGGGGGCGGTTGGTGTCGGTGCTCGGCGATTACGCCACGCCGCCGGTCGGCATCCACGCCGTGTTTCCGCAGCGCCGCCATTTACCGCTGCGCGTGCGCCTGTTCATCGACATGCTCAAGGAAAACTACGGCAGGCCAGATTACTGGGACAAGGCAGAGTGAGTGTCCGAGAAGACCTTAGAATACAGCGACACTTTGTTAGAGGAGCATGCCATGTTTTCGAGCGAACCCGATACCGCAGGTTTTACCTTGAGCAGCCCAACCATTGCGCCGAACAGTCGCCTGGGAACGGAGCATGTGTTCAACGGCTTCGGTTGTACCGGCCAGAATGTTTCACCTGCGCTCAAGTGGCAGGGCGCACCGGAGGGCACGAAGAGTTTTGCCATTACCGTCTATGACCCCGATGCACCCACGGGGTCTGGTTGGTGGCATTGGGTGGTGCTCAATATCCCGGCGACGGTGAATTCTTTGTCGGCGGGAGCGGGTGACGTATCCGGAGCGCACCTGCCAGTCGGTGCCATGCACGTGCGTACGGATTATGGCCAGGCCGGCTTCGGTGGCGCCTGTCCGCCGGAGGGCGACAAGCCGCACCGCTACATCCTGACGGTCTATGCCCTGAAGACTGAAAAGATCGAGGTGCCGGCCGATGCGACGGCGGCGCTCGCCGGTTTCATGATCCACGCCAACAAGATCGGCAAGGCCAGCCTGGTCGCCACCTACGGGCGCTGATTTCGCGCCGTCCCGCCAGCGCCGACTTTTTTCAAGCGTAAAAAAGCCGCACCGGTTGCCCTGTGCGGCCTCGCTGGACTACACAGCGCTCCACTCCCTCTGTGTCGAGGGTCTGGTTGATGCTCAGTGAAACTGTTCTTCTTCGGTCGAACCGGTCAGTGCCTTGACGCTGGACGATCCGCCCTGGATCACGGTGGTGACGTCGTCGAAGTAACCGGCACCGACTTCCTGCTGGTGTGAGACGAAGGTATAACCCTTGTCGCGGGCGGCGAACTCCTGCTCCTGCACCATGTTGACGTAATGCTTCATGCCTTCGCCGCGGGCGTAGGCGTGGGCGAACTGGAACGTGTTGAACCAGTTGATGTGGATGCCAGCCAGCGTGATGAACTGGTACTTGTAGCCCATGGCGGCGAGTTCGTCCTGAAATTTGGCGATGGTTACATCGTCGAGATTCTTTCTCCAGTTGAACGAGGGCGAGCAGTTGTAGGAGAGCAGCTTGCCGGGGCATTTTGCTTGCACGGCTTGGGCGAATTCGCGGGCGAAGCCGAGGTCGGGCGTACCGGTTTCGCACCACACCAGGTCGGCGTAAGGCGCGTAGGCGACGCCGCGGCTGATGGATTGCTCCAGGCCGTTCTTGACGCGATAGAAGCCTTCGGCGGTACGCCCACCGGTGAGGAAGGGCTTGTCGTTTGCGTCGTGATCCGAGGTCAACAGGTTGGCGGCTTCGGCGTCGGTACGGGCCAGAATGATGGTGGGCACGCCCATGGTGTCGGCAGCAAAGCGGGCGGAAATCAGTTTTTCGCAGGCTTCCTGTGTCGATACCAGCACCTTGCCGCCCATGTGGCCGCACTTCTTAACGGCCGCCAACTGGTCTTCGAAATGCACACCGGCTGCGCCGGCGACGATCATGTTCTTCATCAGTTCGAAGGCGTTGAGCACGCCGCCGAAACCGGCTTCCGCATCGGCGACGATGGGCAGGAAGTAATCGATATATTCCTTGTCGCCGGGATTGATGTCGCGCGACCATTGGATCTCGTCGGCACGCTTGAAGGTGTTGTTGAT
>CAJBAP010000440.1 GCA_903950295.1 uncultured Rhodocyclaceae bacterium | reverse complement strand
TCCGGTGACGAGATTGAACACGCCCGGCGGAAAGCCCGCGCGCTCGGCTAATACTCCAAGCGCCAGCGCCGTCAGCGGGGTCTGTTCGGCCGGCTTCACCACCACCGGACAGCCGGCTGCGAGCGCCGGGGCGACCTTGCGCGTTATCATCGCGGCGGGGAAGTTCCACGGCGTGATGGCAGCGCAGACCCCGATCGGCTGTTTCATGACGATGAGACGCTGGTTCGCCACCGTGCCCGGAATCACGTCGCCATAGGTGCGTTTGGCTTCCTCGGCGAACCACTCGACGAAACTGGCGGCATACAGCGCTTCGCCGCGCGCCTCAGCCAGCGGCTTGCCCTGCTCGGACGTCATCAGCAGCGCCAGATCATCGGCGTTGGCGACGATCAACTCGAACCATTTGCGCAGGATTGCACCGCGCTGCTTGGCCGTGAGCGCCCGCCAGGCTGGCCAGGCGGTATTCGCCGCCTCGATCGCGCGCCGTGTTTCGGCCGCACCCATATCGGGAACCTGTGCCAGCGTAATTCCGTTGGCCGGATTGGTGATGGCCACGGTGGCGCCATTGTCGGCGGCTGTCCATGTACCGGCGATGAAAGCCTGTTCGCGGAACAGTTGTGGGTCGCGCAATTGCATGGCGTTTTCTCCTGTTTTTCTGGGGCGCGTTCGAGTCTACCGGAATAGGATTGCCCCATGCGTTTCACCACTCTCATCCTGACCTTTGCGCTAGCCGGTTGCGGCCACTTTGGTGCTGCGCCCCCGGCGCCGCTACCCGGATCTGCCGACACCCGCGCCCATGCCGACCCGCGTGCGCACGAGATCGTGATGTTCGCGCTCGGGCTGATCGACACCGGTTACCGTTTCGGCGGCAAGAATCCCGAAGCCGGGCTTGATTGCAGCGGTATGGTGAGTCACGTCTACGACAAGGCGGCTGGCGTCCGTCTGGAAGGCTCGGCGGCCGACATCGCCAAGCGGGGCCAGCAGGTAGGCACGGGGAAACTACGCCCCGGCGACCTGGTGTTCTTCAACACGAAGAACCGGCCGTATTCGCATGTGGGTATTTATATCGGCGACGGCCGCTTCGTCCATGCCCCCAACAGCAACGGCAGGGTGCGTACGGAAAATCTCACACAAGGCTGGTTCGCAACGCGCTTCGAGGAAGCACGCACTTACTTCGACTAAATTTTGACTAAAGGTCGCGGCGCCGCAGCCCGTTGCGCGCCACCTTGTAAACCATGCCGCAGGGCAGGCAAAAAGATTTCGGGCAGGTCAGGTCGTCGTTACGCCAGAGGGCGGCAAACCAGAACAAGGCGCCGAGGGTAGCGCCTGTCAGCACGAAGGCCATGAGCAGGAAACCGAAAGAAACGGCGCCGCCGCCGAATGGCAGTGAGCACAAACTGCCGCCAAGCATGCCGAGCAGGATGAAGCGCCAAACCTCCCACCAGCGTCGTTTGCAGCATTGGTAGAGCATGGGGAAGCCAACCGCGAGGACGCCGACAAACACCCCGGCCGCCGCCCAGGCTGTGCCACTGCGCGCCCGTTCCAGTTCGAGAAAAACCACCGTTGCGGCAAAGCCGCACGCCACGCCGACCAGCGCGATGATGACCCGCAACACCTATTAACCTCCTCCGGTCGGCGACTTGTTATAAATCTGGCGCGTTGCCAGAATGCCGACGCAG
>CAJBAP010000439.1 GCA_903950295.1 uncultured Rhodocyclaceae bacterium | reverse complement strand
CTGCGCTCGCGATCGCCGACGAGCGCATTGGCGGTCATGGCAATGATCGGCAGTTTGGCGTAACGGCCATCGGCGCGGATGCGGCGGGTGGCTTCGTAGCCATCCATCACCGGCATCTGACAGTCCATCAGCACGGCGTCGAACCGCTCGGTCGCCAGCGCCTCGATGGCGGCCGCACCGTGTTCGGCCAGCGTTGCGGTCATCCCGCCCTGGCGCAAGAAGTGCAGGGCGACTTCCTGGTTCAGAAGGTTGTCTTCGACCAGCAAGACGTGGCGGCCGGCCAGCATCTGCGGGATACTTCCAGTGTCGCGGACCAACTCTTCCTGCTGCAAGAGGCTCGCTTCGGCAATCTCGCAGGGCAGTTCGAACCAGAACGTGCTACCGACATTGGCAGTACTGCTGACGCCGATCTGCCCCCCCATCAGTTCCACCAGATGCTTGCAGATGGCCAACCCCAAACCGGTGCCACCAAAGCGGCGTGTGGTCGAACTGTCGGCCTGAGTGAATGAATCGAACAACCGTTTCTGGTGGGTGGGATCTACCCCAATGCCACTGTCGCGCACCTCGAAACGCAGGCGCACCCAGCCGTCTTTGCCGGCAGCGGTATGCGCCATCCGGGTGATGCCGAGTATCACCTGGCCCTGGGTAGTAAATTTGAGCGCATTGCCCAGCAAGTTCTGCAGCACCTGCCGCAAACGCAACAGGTCGCCACACAAGGCCTGTGGCAACTCAGGGTCGAGCTCGAAACGAAAATCGAGCTGCTTCTCGGCGGCGACCGGTTCAAAAATATCGTTGAGGTCGGCCAGAAGCGTCTTGAGTGCGAAGGGCGCATGCTCAAGGTTGAGCTTGCCGGCCTCGATTTTCGAGAAATCGAGGATGCTGTTGATGATGCTCAGCAACTGCTCGGCTGCGTGGTGCGCCTTGCGGATGAACTCGCGGCGCTCGGTGGTGCCCTGCGCGTCGAGAGCCAGTTGCATCATGCCGAGAATGGCGTTCATCGGCGTGCGAATCTCGTGGCTCATGTTGGCGAGAAACTCGCTCTTCGCAAGACTGGCGGCCTCGGCTTCCTCCTGCGCCTGCTTGAGCGCCAGCATCGCGGCCGCTTGCGCCGCAAGTGTTTCGAGATGGTGGTTGAAGCCGGCGACGAGATCGGCCATCTCATCGTGTGTCGGTGGGACGGGGAGTGGCGCGGGAGGAACCTCGGGGTTGTGGCGCAGGCGCCGGAATCCCGCCGACACCCCCCGCACGGGCGCCACGACATGACGGACGAAACGCAGCGCCAGAAAGCCGATGGCAACCAGGCCCACGAGCAACAGGATCAGGCCGGCCTTCAACAGCGCATCCACCGGTGCAATCAACACCTGGCGCGGGATGATGGCCGCCAGATAGCCACCGATGGCAGGCAAGGGCAAGCTGGTCAGGAGAACCTCGTTGCCATCAAGACGAAGCTGGTGGGTGTTCTTCTTGCCGTCTTGCAGCAGTGTTTGCAGTTCGGTCGTCACGAGTTCGCCAGACAGCGCTGCATCGCTGTGAAACATCAGGCGCCCCTTGCCATCGATCAGCATCAGGCGCAGATGCCCGCCGGGTTGGGCGTTGCGCAGGTATTCGTGCATCACGCCATCGTCGAGGTTGATGACGAGAAAACCGACCAAGTCGGTCGTGCCGGTTTCAGGCGAGAAATGGCGGATGGCACGGGTCACCATCAACACTTTCTTTTGCGTCGATGCCTGGTTCGGGTTGTCCTCGACGCCGCGCCACTGCGCCGAGTTGGCGTTGGTGATCGTGTCGCGCAGCACTTCGCGCATTTGCGCCATATTCACGCGGCCACTTTCGAGCGTATCACCGACATGAAAGTGTCGCCCGCCCAGTGAGAACAGGTCGATCGACACGAGCCCCTTGACGCGGCTATAGCCGTTGAGGATATAGCCGATCTGCGCCCGGGTCTTGAGCGTATCGAAGGTATTGTCGCCTTCACCGGAACCAATGGAATCCGCCACCCGCAACGCCGCACCGATTTCCTCGTTACCGGAAATATTGGAGCTGAGTGCCTCGATCTGATCGGCATAGAGACGCAGATAAGCGCGCAAGTCGGAGACCAGCCGCACATTGGCTTCTCCGGCCTGTTCGACAACGATGCGGCTGGCAATCTCGAAGGCCGATACACCCAACAACACCAGCGGCACGATGCCGGCGGCCAACAGATAGCCGACCAGGCGTGCGGTGATGTTGATCCGTGGCGTCATCACAAAAGTCGGCGGTGGCGGGACGGCAGGTAATTATTTGGCGGTCGCAGCCGTAACCAGACGGGTGTCGATCAGCATGACCGCCGGTACGCTCTCGCCCTTCAGGAGACGTACGGCCAGCGCCACGCCCTGGAAGCCCTGTTCGGCGGCCTGCTGATCAACGCTAACCGCCAGTCGGCCGGCCTTGATTTCCGCCACCGCCTCGTTCAGCGCATCGTAGGCGGCCACCTTGACGTCGGTCTTCTTCGCTTCCTGCAAAAACTTGAGCGCACCCAGCGCCATCATGTCGTTGGCGGCAAAGAGCAGCTTGACATCAGGGTGTTTGGTAAAAATCTGCTGCGTTACCGCATAACCCTCGTCGATCTTCCAGTTGGCGCTTTCACTGGCGACCAACTTGATCTGCTTGTTTTCGGCGAAGGCG
>CAJBAP010000438.1 GCA_903950295.1 uncultured Rhodocyclaceae bacterium | reverse complement strand
GCCGCCGCTGGCCGCCAACTTCCCGCGCCGCAACCGGCTGATTGCCGGCATGAGCCGGGGTTGTCTGGTGGTCGAAGCAGCGCGCCAGAGCGGTTCTCTGATTACCGCCCGACTCGCCGCCGAAGCGGGCCGCGAAGTGTTTGCCATCCCCGGCTCGATCCACTCGCCGCAATCGAAGGGGTGCCACGCCCTGATCAAGCAAGGCGCAAAACTGGTCGAGTCGGCGCAGGACATTCTGGAAGAACTGCGCTGGGAGGCCGTGACCAATCCTGCCGCCCTGCCGTCGGTGCCGGAAGCTGAAACCGACCCGATCCTGATTGCACTCGGCCACGATCCCTGCGACCTCGATACCCTCGCCGCCCGCAGCGGCCTGCCTCCGGAGTCCTTGCTGGCGCAGCTTCTGCCGCTGGAACTGGAGGGTCGCGTCAGCCAGTTGCCGGGCGGTCGCTATCAACGGCTAAATTAGGCAAACTTGCCAGCGGGCATCAAGCCCGCTTAATATCCGCCCCCTTATCACCGGATCTCATCACCAGCTCACCATGAGCAAACAACTGATCATCGCCGAGAAACCTTCCGTCGCCCAGGACATCGCCAAGGCGCTGGGCGGTTTTACGCGTGAAGGCGACCACTTCGAGAGCGAGCACTACGTGCTCAGCTCCGCTGTCGGCCACCTGCTGGAACTGACGGTTCCCGAGGAATATGACGTCAAACGCGGCAAGTGGACCTTTACCCATCTCCCGGTGATCCCGCCGCGCTTCGCCCTGAACCCCATCGACAAGACCGCCGATCGCCTGCGTCTGCTGACACGCCTGATCAAGCGCAAGGACGTGACGGGTCTGGTGAATGCCTGCGACGCGGGACGCGAGGGTGAACTGATTTTCCGTTACGTCGTGCAGCACGCCTTGCCCAAGGGTGACAAACCCATCCGCCGTCTCTGGTTGCAGTCGATGACCGCCACCGCGATTCGCGATGGCTTCGCCCGCCTGCGTACCGACGAGGAAATGTTGCCGTTGGCCGACGCCGCACGTTGTCGCTCCGAAGCCGACTGGCTGATCGGCATTAACGGCACACGTGCCATGACGGCCTTCAACTCGCAGGAAGGCGGCTTTTACAAGACCACTGTCGGCCGCGTACAGACGCCGACGCTGGCCATCCTCGTCGAACGCGAGAAGACCATCCGCGCCTTCAAACCGCGTGACTACTGGGAAGTCGAGGCTGAATTCCAGGCCGTCGCCGGCACCTATCGCGCCCGCTGGTTCGACGAGAAGTTCAAGAAATCCGACGATGAGCACGCCAAGGCTGAGCGGTTTTGGGATCAAGCGAGCGCTGCAGCCCTCCGCCAGAAATGTCTCGGCAAGCATGGCGAAGTCACAGAAGAAGCCACACCGAAGACTGAAGCTTGCCCGCTGCTTTACGATCTGACCAGCCTGCAGCGTGATGCCAACGGTCGTTTCGGTTTTTCGGCGCGCAATACCCTGGCGCTGGCGCAGGCTCTGTACGAGCGCCACAAGGTGCTGACATATCCGCGTACCGATTCGCGCTACCTGCCCGAGGATATGGTGGGTGTCGCGAAAGATACGTTGCGCGCTCTCGGTGAAACACCTTTCGGCAAACACGCCACCGCGGTCTTGGACAACGGCTGGGTGCACCCGACCAAACGCATCTTCAACAACGCCAAGATATCCGATCACTTTGCCATCATCCCCACCGGGGTGCCGCCGAAGAGTCTGTCGGAGCCTGAACAGAAGCTTTATGACCTGGTGGTCAAGCGTTTCATCGCCATTTTCTATCCGGCTGCCGAATACCTCGTTACCACGCGTATTACCCGCGTCGAGAAAGAGCCGTTCAAGACCGTCGGCAAGGTTCTCGTCACCCCGGGCTGGCTTGCCGTCTATGGCAAGGAAGCACAGGGCGATGAAGAGAACCCCAACCTGCCGCCACTGCAAAAGGCCGAGCGCGTCTGGGCCAACGATGTCGAAGTGAAGTCCAGCGCCACCAAGCCGCCGCCCCGCTTCAATGAAGCGACGCTGCTCTCGGCGATGGAAGGCGCGGGCAAACTCATCGACGATGAAGAGCTGCGTGAAGCGATGGCCGAGCGTGGCCTCGGTACGCCGGCGACACGCGCCGCCACCATCGAAGGCCTGATTGCCGAGGAATATCTGCATCGCAATGGCCGGGAACTGCAGCCGACCGCGAAGGCCTTCAATTTGTTGTTCGCGCTGGAGCAATTGAAGGTCGACGAAATCCGCTCACCGGAACTGACCGGTCTGTGGGAGTGGAAGCTCAAGGAGATGGAGCACGGACGCCTCAAGCGCGAGGAGTTCATGGCCCACATCACCGGGCAGACGCAGACCATGGTCGAGCGCATCAAGACCGGTGAATTCGCCGACGCCGATTTCGGCACGCTGCAGTCGCCCTGTCCCAAGTGCGGCGGCGCCATCCACGAGACCTACAAGCACTTCAAGTGCGACAAGTGCGACTACAAGCTGTGGAAGGTCGTCGCCAGTCGCCAGTGGGAACCCGAAGAAATGGACCAACTGTTGCGTGAACGCCAGATCGGTCCGCTGCAAGGCTTCCGCAGCAAGATGGGGCGTGCCTTCGCCGCCGTCATCAAGCTCAACGACGAACACGCACCGAACTTCGATTTCGGCAACGAAGAAGAAGGAGGCGAGGCGGTCGACTTCACCGGTCAGGAAACCCTCGGCACCTGCCCGAAGTGCAGCGCCCGCATCTTCGAGCAGCCGATGTCCTACATCTGCGAGAAATCGACCGGCCCGGACAAGAGTTGCGATTTCCGCTCAGGCAAGGTCATCCTTCAACAGGAAATTGGCCGCGCCGAAATGCAAAAGCTGCTGGAAACCGGCAAGACCAACTTGCTGAAAGGCTTCGTCTCCAATCGCACACGCAAGAAGTTTTCCGCCTATCTCGTGCGCGGTGCTGATGGCAAAGTCGGCTTCGAGTTCGAACAGCGTGCGCCCAAGGTACCCAAGGCTCCCAAAGCACCCAAGGTAGCCGCAAAACCGGCGGCAGAGCCGAAGCCGGCAAAAGCGGCCAAGACGGCAAAAGTCGGCGCTGGCGGGATGAAATCACCCGCAGGGGCGACGGCAGCCAAGAAGAAACCGGCAGCCAAGAAAAAGGCTTGATCCGGTAGCGTTCGCTCAGAACAGATCGACGCTGCCCCACATCTTGTCGAGATTGGGAAAGTTCCACTTGCTGGGGTCTTCGCGGCCGGCGATCTTGTCCATGTAAGCAGGGTTGGAAATATCCACTACTTCGGGGGGGATGTGGGTGTTGGACTTGGTGGAGAAAAACACCCGCACCTTGGGCATCAGGAGGGATTTCTCGGTTTGGTCGACAACGATGCCGAGTCGGCCTGACGCCAGACGCACCAGCGAACCGATGGGATAGATGCCGATGCTCTTGGCAAAGGCCTGGAAGATGCGTGCATCGAAATGGCCATTGGACCACTCGGCCATCTTGCGGATCGACTCGGCCGGATCCCAGCCCGCCTTGTAAGGGCGATTGGAGGTGATGGCGTCATAGACGTCGCAGACCGCCCCCATCTTGGCGTACAGGCTGATCTCGGTATCTTTCAGACCCTTCGGGTAGCCGCTGCCATCGACTTTCTCGTGATGGTGCAGGCAGACATCGAGCGGGATCTCGCCGACTGCGCCGCCCTCGACCAGCATGCGATGGCCTTCGACGGGATGGCTCTTGACGAGGCGGAACTCCTCATCGGTGAGCTTGCCCGGCTTGTTGAGTACTTCCATGGGCAACACGGCTTTGCCCAAGTCGTGCAGCAGGCCGGCCAGGCCGGCGGCGCGCGTGGCGGACTCGTCAAGGTCGAGTTGGCGCGAGAGCGCCACCATCAGTGCACAAACGGCTACCGAGTGCATGTAGGTGTAATCGTCGGCGGTCTTGAGACGCGCCAGGCTGATCAGCGCACCAGGATTGCGCAGCACCGAACTGGAAATTTCATCGACCAGCGCACCGGCGGCCTCGTGATCGATCGCATTACCCATGCGCGCTTCCTGAAACATGGAAACCACGGCCTCTTTCGACGTGGCGCAGATCTTGGCGGCACGCTGCACCTCTTCGGCCATCGAGACGCGGGGCACCTCTTCCTTGGGGGC
>CAJBAP010000437.1 GCA_903950295.1 uncultured Rhodocyclaceae bacterium | reverse complement strand
GGCGTCAAGCGCGTGGATGTCATCTGCCCCGGTTTCGCCGCCGATTGCCTGGAAACGCTGGAAGAAATTGCCATGGAGTGCAAGGCCGCCTTTCTATCGCAAGGTGGCAGCGAGTTTCATTACATCCCCTGCCTCAATGACCGCGATGACGGTATCGCCATGCTGGCTGGGGTAGTCACGGATCACCTCGGCCACTGGATCGAAGCGCAACCATGTGACACGCAAACGGCCGCGCGTGCCCGTGCGTTGGGGGCCATCGGCTAAGCAAGACCGCCCACATCGTGCAATACGTGAAGTCTCCACCATAAGCACTTGATGTAGATAAAGTAAAAGCCGGCGCTGGCGGGACGGCATCTAACTACTTGTTTATCAAGGCTCAAGCTGCCGTCGAGATGGACGTTATTCCTCCCAGAGGCCACCACGGCCCACCGGAGCGCGCCATGAAAATAACCAGTACCGATCTTGCCTTGCAGTCCGATCACGCGGCGCTGACGCGCCAGCACAGCCAGGAGACCTTGCGGTCATGGCGGGGTGAGCGGCCAGATTTTGAAGGCATGCAGTCAGCGGTCACCCGCATTTCCGATGCTGCGCGGCAACTGTTCGCGGCCATGCCAGCCTTGCCGCCATTACCAACTTTTTCTTTGCCCGACACCACCGCCTACAACTCCCCTGCTATCTCCAGCGAAGCCCAAGCCATCGAGGCTTCCAAGGATGCGGTCGACAACGATCCCTTCCTTTCAATGATCCGGCAGATGATCGAGTTTCTCACCGGCGAAAAAGTAAGCGTTTTCGACATGCAATCGTTTTCCGCGGACATGCGCCATGTGGAAGCTCGCAGCACAGAAACCAGCGAAAGCGTGCAGGCAAGCAATTCCGGACGTGCCGGCTATGGCGTCGAGTACGACTACCACGCCGTTTATGAAGAAATCGAACAGACCAGTTTTTCAGCGCAAGGCACGGTGCGCACCGCCGATGGCCAGACCTTCAGTTTTCAGCTTGATCTGCAGATGACCCGCCAGTATCGCGAAGAAACCAATATCAGCGTGCGCACTGGCGATGCGGTGCGCAAGGATCCGTTGGTGGTCAACTTTGCTGGTACCGCAGCGCAACTGGCGGCACATGCAACCCAGCAGTTCCTTTTCGACCTCGACGGCGATGGGCGCAACGAAAAACTGCCCATGTTCGCTTCCGGCAGCGGCTACCTGGCATTCGATCTCGATGGCAATGGCCGCATTGACTCAGGCAAGGAGTTGTTCGGTCCGCAAAGCGGCAACGGCTTCGTCGACCTGGCACGCCTCGATACTGACGGCAATGATTGGATCGACGAAAACGACGCCGACTTCGACAAGTTGTCAGTATGGACACCTTCCATGGCAGGTACGGGCGACTTGCGCACACTGGCCGACCTGGGCATCGGTGCGCTGGGTTTGGCGCATGTCGCCAGCCCCTTTGCCTTGCGCGGGAACGGCAACGAGGACCTCGGCATCGTCAAGGCCTCCGGTCTATACCTGACCGAAGACGGCAAGGCCGGCAACCTCCAGGAGATTGATTTGACGGTTTGAGCGCCTTTTCGCGCTTATTTATCGAGCGCGCAATTCCCATCTCAGTTAAACTTAAGATAGATAAAAAGAGGGGGGGGTTGGACCGTGCGCTTCACCGACATGAAAATCTGGGTTCGACTAACAGCCGTCATCTGGCTGATGCTGGTGATCGCTTGGACGGGCATGATCTTCTGGGAAAGCAAGGTCAATCGCGAGACGGCAATCGATCAGGCCGCACAGTTTTCGTTCTCAATGCACGAGGCCACCCTCGCCGGCCTGACCGGCATGATGATCACCGGCACTGTCGGCCAGCGCGAAGTCTTCCTCGACCAGATCAAGCAACTGTCGATCATCCGCGACCTGAAGGTACTGCGCGGTGAGGCCGTCATCAAAATTTTCGGCCCCGGAACCTCCAAGGATGGCGCGGCGGACAGCATCGAGCAGCAGGTATTGCAGGATGGCAAGGATTTCGTCGAGGTGCAAAAAGACAGCCAGGGCGAGTTCCTGCGCGTCGTGCGCCCTGCCCTGGCGCTCAAAAGTTATCTGGGCAAAGACTGCATCCTGTGTCACCAGGTGCCCGAGAAGACCGTGCTCGGTGTTGTCAGCATGAAAGTCTCGCTCGATAGCGTGAATGCAGCCGTCTCGGCGCAGCGTATCAAGTCACTGTTCGCAGCCGTCATCGTCAGCATCCCGCTTCTGGCCTTCATCTATTTCTTTGTTGGCAAGGTCGTTACCCGTCCGCTGGAAGAAATGGTCGGGGGTCTGCGTTCCATCGCCAGCGGCGAAGGCGATCTGACGCGTCGTCTGGAAGTGAAAAGCCAGGACGAAATTGGCCAGGCCAGCAAAGTGTTCAACGACATGATGGCGAACTTCAGCACCTTGGTGCGTCAGGTCAGCGACTCGGCCAGCCATGTCTCGGGAGCCGCCCATGATCTGGTTACCGGTGCCAAGCAGGTAGCCAATAGTTCGCATCAGCAATACGACAAGTCTCGCGCCGTAACCGCTGCCGTCGAGCGCATGGTACAGAGCATCGTCGAAGTCGCAGAAAGTACCGAGCGCGTACATGAACAATCACGCGAAAGCCAGACACGTTCGCGCGAAGGCACGCAGACCCTTGACCGCCTGATCACCGAAATCAGCCGGGTCAAAAATGCCGTCAACGAGATGGCGGGCGCGGTCAACGAATTCGTCAGCAGCACGGTGTCGATCACCAACATGACCCGCGAAGTCAAGGACATCGCCGACCAGACCAACCTCCTCGCGTTGAACGCCGCCATCGAAGCGGCACGTGCCGGCGAGCAAGGCCGCGGATTCGCCGTGGTCGCTGACGAGGTACGCAAGCTTGCCGAAAAATCAGCCACTTCGGCAAACGAAATCGACAGCATCACCCGCACCCTCAACAGCAAGTCCGATGCCGTGCGCCAGTCGATCGACGAGGGCCTTGCCGACATTGCATCGAGCGAGAAGTCGCTTAACGCCGTCGCCAGCGCCATCAGCGAGTCGAACCAGTCTGTCGAGCAGGTTGGGGTTGGCCTGGATTCCATTGCCGGTGCCACCGAAGAGCAGCGCCGCGTCAGCACAGAAGCCTTCACCAATATCGAAGCCATTGCCGCGATGGCGCACGAGAATAGCAACGCCGTAGAGCAGACCGCCGACTCGGCCCAACGTCTCGAAGATCTCGCCAACCAGTTGCAGGGCACTGTCGGCCGCTTCCGCACCTAAATTTTTGCCCCTCCCCCTTGAAGATGGGGCGGATGCCCCCATTAGTTGCATGGCTTAACGTCTTTCAAGGACTTTTCCCATGCAGCCAACACATCAAGACACGCCCTTCTTGTCAGAGGCCGACGCAAAAATCGGCGCTAGCGGGACGGCAAATGCCGAGACCACTGTCGATTCTGATGCAATCGACAGCATGCCCAGCCTCGAAGACCTTCTCAGGACAACCGAACTGAGGGCAGCCGAGCATCACGACGCCTGGTTGCGCGCCAAGGCCGAAACAGAAAACCTGCGCCGTCGCGCTCAGGATGACGTCACCAAAGCGCACAAGTTCGCCGCCGAAAAGTTCGCCGCCGAGTTGCTGGCGGTGAAGGACAGCCTGGAAGCTGCCCTGGCCAACGAAACTCAGACCGCCGAAGCGCTCAAGGCCGGGGTTGAACTCACGCTAAAGCAATTGGTTGCCGCCTTCGAGAAATCCTCCGTGGCGGAACTCGACCCCCTGGGTCAGAAATTTGACCCGCACTTTCACCAGGCCATCGCCATGGTCGATGCCGAACAGGAAGCCAACACCGTAGTCAGCGTGCTGCAAAAAGGCTATGCCTTGCATGACCGCATCCTGCGTCCGGCTTTGGTCACCGTCGCCAAACCCAAGGCACCCCCCGCTATTTGATGCTGCCGCTTGAAGCCCGGGGTGATAACCCCATATTGAGCGCAGGTAAGTATTTCTCCACGAATTCAGCAAAAAGGACATGAACATGGGCAAGATCATCGGCATCGACCTGGGCACCACCAACAGCTGCGTCGCCATCATGGAAGGCGGCAAGCCGAAGGTCATCGAAAACTCCGAGGGCGCGCGCACCACGCCCTCCATCGTCGCTTACGCCGAAGACGGCGAGATTCTTTGCGGTGCCAGCGCCAAGCGTCAGGCCGTCACCAACGCCCGCAACACCCTGTACGCGGTCAAACGTCTGATCGGTCGCCGCTTCGAAGAGAAGGAAGTGCAGAAGGACATCGACCTGATGCCTTTCACCATCTGCAAGGCCGACAACGGCGACGCTTGGGTTTCGGTACGCGACAAGTAGATGGCGCCCCCGCAGGTTTCCGCAGAAGTGCTACGCAAGATGAAGAAGACCGCCGAAGACTACCTGGGTGAAGTAGTCACTGAGGCCGTCATCACCGTGCCTGCCTACTTCAACGACAGCCAGCGCCAAGCCACCAAGGACGCCGGCAAGATCGCCGGCCTCGAAGTCAAGCGCATCATCAACGAGCCGACCGCTGCCGCCATCTCCTTCGGTCTCGACAAGCAGGAAGGCGACCGCAAGATCGCGGTATTCGACCTCGGCGGTGGCACTTTCGACGTCTCCATCATCGACATCGCCGAGATCGAGGGCGAGCACCAGTTCGAGGTGCTCTCCACCAACGGCGATACCTTCCTCGGCGGTGAAGACTTCGACCAGCGCATCATCGACTACATCGTCACCGAGTTCAAGAAGGATCAGGGTGTCGATCTGAAGAACGACGTGCTGGCACTGCAACGCCTCAAGGAAGCGGCCGAGAAGGCCAAGATCGAGCTGTCATCCAACCAGCAGACCGAGATCAATCTGCCCTACATCACGGCGGATGCATCCGGGCCAAAGCATTTGGCGATGAAGATCACCCGCGCCAAGTTCGAGTCACTGGTGGATGAACTGATCGAGCGTTGCGTTGCACCGTGCCGCATGGCCATCAAGGATGCCGGCGTGAAGATCGAGGATATCGCCGACGTAATTCTGGTCGGCGGCATGACCCGCATGCCCAAGGTGCAGGACAAGGTCAAGGAACTGTTCGGCAAGGAACCCCGCCGCGACGTGAACCCGGACGAGGCCGTCGCCATTGGCGCATCCATCCAGGGCGGCGTCTTGCAGGGCGAAGTCAAGGACGTGCTGCTGCTTGACGTTACCCCGCTCTCCCTCGGTATCGAAACGCTCGGCGGCGTGATGACCAAGCTGATCCAGAAAAACACCACCATCCCGACCAAAACCAGCCAGGTCTTCTCCACCGCCGATGACAACCAGAACGCGGTCACCATCCAGGTGCTGCAGGGTGAGCGCGAAATGGCCGCCGGCAACAAGAGC
>CAJBAP010000436.1 GCA_903950295.1 uncultured Rhodocyclaceae bacterium | reverse complement strand
GATGTGGAGATGTCGGCAGTAGCGACACCTGATGCAGGAATGGATCTTGAGCTTGCTTTGGATCTTGGCGGTAGCGCTGATGCTCAAGTCGAACCCGAGACAAAAGTACCCGCAGTCGAACCGCCTGAATCGAAAATTGATTTTGCGGTTGAGTTACCTGAAATCGATCTACCGACTGATCTTGCTGCACCCGCCGCAGCGCAGTCTGCACCGTTGATGGCACTGCCGGAAATAGACATGGACTCTGCGTCGATGTCGGCGACCCCTGCTGCTGCTGGGAGCGATGCGGACGATCCTGAAGTCTCGACGAAACTCGAGCTTGCTCAAGCCTATGAAGAGATGGGGGATCGTGAAGGCGCCCGTGAGTTGTTGAACGAGGTTCTCAGCGAAGGCAGTACGGCTCAGCAGGCGATAGCTCGCGCGCGCCTCGATCAACTGGAAACCTGACCCGACGCCACGGTTTTTTATACGCCGTGGCGTAATTCCCTGATGTTGCATCCGGCATCGCTCCTGCTTTCCTGGGTGGCCTTTGCTTTCGTTTTGCAATGGGTTACAGCCAGCATACTGACGGGAGTCGCTTTGCTTTGCCTGTTTATGGGGTTGTCATTCGCCAGGCAACGTAGCCGCCGACTGCTTTGGGGCGCGCGCTGGTTGCTCATGTCGCTCACCATCCTTTTTTTATTTGCTACACCCGGCGAGTATCTGCCGGGGTTCGCCGGGTCGCTACTGGGGCTGACCTTCGAGGGGTTGGAGCGTGCCGGGGAACAGATTAGCCGCTTGCTGGCGATGCTCCTAAGCTTGGCTTTGTTGCACGAACGGGTTGGTACGAACGGACTGGTGGCCGGGTTGTATTGGTTGAGCGGGCCATTTGCCTGGCGCAAGGCAACGGCTGTCAGGCTGATGCTGGTACTCGAATTAGTCGAAGATAAACGCCAGTTACGCTGGCGCGAATGGTTGCTCCCGGAAGTAACGGACATCAGTGCAGACGAGAAGTTCAGCCTTGCCATGCCTCCGTTGTGCCTGCGGGATTTTCTGTTGATGGGCTGCTTGCTGGTGGCGGGCCTGGGCGTAGTCACCTGGTTATGAGAATAGCGCTGGGACTCGAGTACGATGGTGCGGGATTTTCTGGCTGGCAATCGCAACCAGGAGGTCACACGGTGCAAGATGCGCTGGAAGCTGCGTTGGCTGCCGTTGCTGATGCCCCTATACGGGTGGTTTGCGCCGGACGGACTGATACGGGGGTGCACGCTCTGGCTCAGGTGGCACATTTCGATGCCCCGATGTCTCGCCCACTGAGTGCATGGGTGCGTGGCACGAATACCCACTTGCCCGCCTCGATAGCGGTACGGTGGGCTGTTGGTGTTACGGAGGACTTCCACGCCCGATTCGCCGCGCTCTCACGCTCCTACCGTTACGTGCTGCTGAATCGACCGGAACGTCCTGGGCTCTTTGCCGGCAAGGTCGGCTGGTGCCATCGGCCACTTGATCTGGTCGCGATGCAAACCGCGGCAGCCAGTTTGATTGGTACGCACGATTTTTCCGCATTTCGTGCTGCTGGTTGCCAGGCTAAATCGCCCATCAGGACCTTGTCTCGTTGCGAAATTGCACGGCAGGGCGACATGTTTGTCTTTGATTTTCAGGCCAATGCCTTCTTGCATCACATGGTGAGAAACCTGGTGGGAGCACTCGTCTATGTCGGTATGGGGCGTGAGTCTGCTGATTGGCTGGCGGAACTGTTAAGTTCCGGTGATCGGCGTCTGGCTGCGCCTACTTTTGCGCCGGATGGCCTGTACTTCACTGGGGTTGAATACGCGCCGGAGTGGGCATTGCCGCATCAGGAAAGTATCATGACCTCCTCACAGCCTCTGATTCTCTGAAAAATGCAGCGTACCCGCATCAAGATTTGTGGCATTACCCGTGCAATCGACCTTGATAGTGCTCTTGAGGCCGGGGTGGATGCCGTTGGTTTTGTTTTTTATCCACCGAGCCCCCGCGCCCTGTCGCCGGATCACGCTGCCAGCCTGGCCCGTCGTGTTTCTCCTTTTGTTACCCGCGTCGGACTGTTCGTCAATGCCGAGTCATCTGTCGTGGTCTCAACCTTGAAGGCGGTGCCCATCGACCTCTTGCAGTTTCATGGTGACGAAGATGCGGCATATTGTGAGCAGTTCGGTTTGCCTTACCTCAAGGCGGCACGGGTCCGGCCTGAACTCGATCTGTTAGAATTCGCCGCAGCTTATCCGTCGGCTCAGGGTCTGTTGCTTGATGCCTGGGTTGATGTGTATGGCGGTGTCGGTCAAGCCTTCGACTGGTCGCTGATTCCTAGGGATTTACCTTTGCCAGTAGTCCTATCCGGCGGTCTTCATGCTGGCAACATCGTTGAAGCAGTTACTAAAATACATCCTTGGGCAGTAGATGTGAGTAGCGGAGTCGAGGCCGCCAAAGGGATCAAGGATGCTGACAAGATCGCCGCCTTTGTTGCGGCAGTGAGAACAGTAGATGCAAGATGATAAATACGAAATGCCAGATGATGCTGGCCATTTCGGTAAATATGGTGGTGTTTTCGTCGCTGAAACTCTGATTCCGGCGTTGGCGGAGCTTGGTGCGGCTTACGCGGCGGCAAAAAAAGATCCTGCATTCCGCGCCGAATTCGAGTACGAACTGGCCAACTATGTCGGTCGCCCCAGTCCGATTTACCACGCCAGGCGTTGGTCGGAGCGTCTCGGCGGCGCACAGATCTATCTGAAGCGCGAAGATCTCAACCATACCGGCGCCCACAAGATCAATAATTGCATCGGTCAGGCGCTACTAGCCCGTCGCATGGCGAAACCGCGCGTGATTGCCGAGACCGGCGCCGGACAGCATGGGGTCGCAACAGCTACCGTTGCAGCGCGCTACGGCATGGAGTGCGTGGTCTACATGGGTAGCGAGGATGTCAAGCGTCAGGCTGCCAACGTTTATCGCATGAAACTGTTAGGCGCGACTGTGGTGCCGGTCGAGTCCGGCTCAAAAACCCTCAAGGATGCACTCAACGAGGCGATGCGTGACTGGGTGACAAATGTCGGCAATACCTTCTACATCATCGGTACGGTTGCGGGGCCGCACCCGTATCCGATGATGGTGCGCGATTTCCAGTCTGTGATTGGCCGCGAATGCATAGGCCAAATGTCGGCGCTGG
>CAJBAP010000435.1 GCA_903950295.1 uncultured Rhodocyclaceae bacterium | reverse complement strand
TGCCGAACGCAAACTGCTGTCGGCAAGGGCCAGGCGACGGTTGACCCTGAGGAAATAGGCGGCCACCAGAGAAATTATCACTACCAGCAGCGCTGCAGCGATCAGCACCGGCATGACCCACCCGGGCAGGCGTCTTTCCTCCTCACCCGTGTACATGAACCCATCGAGCGAATAGCTGGCGTCGATCATGCCCACCCGGACGAAAGTCTCGGCCATGTGATGCCAGCGCTCCGGGTTCATGTGGCCTATCTTGACCAGGTCGGGAAGAATCAGCGGGCGCATCGCTGCGGCCTCGAACTGCAAATGTTCACGCGATTTCCTGACCTGATATTTATTGATGAGCAGATCGATGATTTCGTCGGGGTGCTCCATGGCATAGCGCCAACCCTTGAGCGTGGCGCGGCGCATGGCCTCGACGCGCTTGGGATGTGCCTTCAGTTCGGCTGCGGTGGTGAACAAGACGTCGCTATAGAAATCCACGCTGTAATTGCGCGGGTTGATGACCGTGAATTCAATGTTGCGTTGCTTGAGGTAGAAGGGTTCGTTGGTCAGGTAGGAATTGAAGGCGTCGACCTTGCCGGTCACCAGGTCTTCGAAGTTGTAGCTGCTGGGCAGGACGGTCAATTGACTCGTCGAAACACCTTCGTTGAGCAACATTGTCAGAAAGTCGGGATCGTTCTTGCTGTCCATGAACATGACTTTCTTGCCGATGAGATCCTGCGCCGAGTTGATACCGGATTTGCGCAATGCCAGCAGTACCGAAGGAGAGTGCTGGAAAATTGCTGCAAGAGCCACCAGCGGGATACCCTGCAGGCGCGCCAGCAGGACTTCACTGTTGCCCTCGGCGTATTGCGCCCGACCCGCCAGAACTTCCGCAACCGGTTGCCGGTCAGGTTCGCCGGGGTGGAGTCGCACATCCAGCCCCTCTTCTCGGTAGAACCCTTTGTCGACGGCAGCGTAGTAACCGGCGAACTGGAACTGGGGCAGCCAGCGTAACTGGAGGTGAATGACATCAAGGCCCGCCGGTGCACTTGCATGTGCGGCGGGGCCACCGGCAATCAGCAACACCCCGCAGACGATCAGCGTCTTCAACAGCGAGATCTGGGAAGCCAGGTTGCGCATTCTGGGATTTACCGGCACTGACAAATCATGTCTTGTGCCTAATTGTAATCAATATGAGTTTGGTCGCGGCATGATTAGTGCCGTACCGCCAGCAGGGAGGCCGTTAGGCCGGAAGCGGCCCGCAGAGGCTGCACCGACTTTTACTGAGTGAGTGCCAGCAGCACTGCTGCTGCTGCCAATGCCACGGCAACTTGGGCCAGACGCCGGCTGGCAGCCGCCGCTTCGCGCAGCAGCGCGAGCTGCTCGTCGGCTGCCGCGTTGCGGGCATTGGCCTGTGTCAGTGCTTGATGGGCGAGGCGCGGCAGTTGCGGCAACAGGGTGGCCCACTGTGGCGCTTCGCGCTTGAGGTGATTGATGAGGCCGCGCACACCGACTTGTTCGTGCATCCAGCGTTCGAGATAAGGCTTGGCGGTTTGCCAGAGGTCGAGGTCGGGGTCGAGCTGGCGGCCGAGACCTTCGATGTTGAGCAGGGTCTTTTGCAGCAGGACGAGTTGCGGCTGGATTTCGACATTGAAGCGGCGCGAGGTCTGGAACAGGCGCAACAGCACTTTGCCGAAAGAAATTTCCTTCAGCGGTCTGTCGAAGATCGGTTCGCAGACGGCGCGCACGGCGGCTTCGAGTTCATCGACGCGCGTCCCGTGCGGTGCCCAACCCGATTCGATGTGGGCGATGGCGACGCGCTTGTAGTCGCGTTGGAAGAAGGCGAGAAAGTTGATCGCCATGTACTTCTGGTCGGTCTCGGTGAGCGTACCGACGATGCCGAAGTCGAGCGCGACGTAGCGGCCGAACGTGGCCGGGTTGTCGGAGATGAGGATGTTGCCCGGGTGCATGTCGGCGTGAAAGAAGCCGTCGCGGAATACCTGGGTGAAGAAGGTTTCGACCCCCATGCGGGAAAGCTGCTTCAGGTCAACGCCAGCTTCGCGCAGGCGGTCGATCTGGCCGATCGGGATGCCATGCATGCGCTCCATCGTCATGACCGAATGGGTGCAGTAATCCCAATGTACCTCCGGTACCAGCAGCAGCGTCGAGTTGGTGAAGTTGCGCCGCAGTTGCGAGCAGTTGGCGGCCTCGCGCATCAGGTCGAGCTCGTCGGCGAGGTGCTTGGCAAACTCCGCCACCACCTCGCGAGGCTTGAGGCGCTTGCCGTCCGACCAGAAACGTTCGAGCAGGCTGGCGAAGGTATCGAGGAGCGCCAGGTCGTGGGCGATGACTGGCGCAATGCCTGGCCGCAGCACCTTGACCGCTACTTCGTGTCCATCGTGCAGCGTGGCAAAGTGCACTTGCGCAACAGAGGCCGAGGCGACCGGTTCGCGCTCGAATGTGCCATAAATTTCCGCCAGCGGCCGGCCAAAGCTTTGCTCGATCTCGGCGATGGCCTGTGCGGCGGGATAGGGTGGCACGCGATCCTGCAACAGTGCCAGTTCATCGGCGAGATCGGGGGGCAGGAGGTCGCGGCGGGTCGAGAGCACCTGGCCGAACTTGACGAAGATCGGCCCCAGTGCTTCAAGTGCCTGCCGCAGGCGTTGTCCGCGTGGTGCGCTCAGGTCGACGGCGCTGCGCCAGAAGCACAGCCCGTTCAGCAGTTTGAGCGGCAGAGCGAGTCGACCTTCGGGATCGTGTTCGAGGATCAGTTGGTCGAGGCCGAACTTGAGGCCGACGCGGGTAATTTTGGCGAGACGGAAGAGGCGCACGGCTAAGGCTTGGAGGCGGAGTCGCGCACTTTAGCACCGCTTGAGCAATGACGGACTGATGACGGACTTGGCGGCGCGCAAAACGCCGCATATCATTTTGCGCTCGTGACGCGACCTGACTATCCAAATACCATGACCCTAGCCAATTTCGAACCTTATCGCGCCAAGCTCATTACAGCCGAATCTGCCGCGCGGCTGATCAAGCCCGGTAACCACGTTTTCATCGGCACGGCCTGCGCCACAACGCGCACGCTCATGCATGCCATCGAGGCCCTGCCGCAACCGCCGGTCGATGTCGAGTTTCTCCACTTCATCACTACCGGTGCGGTCCACCAGGATGCAACCGGGCGCGTGACCAGCAAGTATCGCCATCGCACCTTCTTTGTCGGTTCCGACATGCGGGCAGCGGTGAAGCAGGGCATCGCCGAATATGTGCCGGTCTCGATTGCCCATGTGCCGGATCTTTTCAAGAATGGGCGCATGCCGCTCGACGTTGCCCTCATTCAGGTTTCCGCACCCGACAATTTCGGTTATGTGAGCCTGGGCGTTTCGGTGGATGTGGTCGCCGCCGCCGCGCAGAGCGCGAAACTGGTCATTGCCGAGATCAACCCGGCGATGCCCTGGACCATGGGCGACTCGGCCATCCATCTGAGCCAGATCCACCATCTTGTCGAGGTGGCGCCGACGATGATCGAATATGCCCACACGCCCGC
>CAJBAP010000434.1 GCA_903950295.1 uncultured Rhodocyclaceae bacterium | reverse complement strand
GACGGAAAAGCCAGATGGCAACTGGCACATTCAGCCTGGAACGCCGGCGGTGCATCGGCTGGAATCGCCAGCTTGTCGGCATGCGCCGCCAGCGGCGCTACGAGCGGAAGCAAGACTGCGAGGTAGCGCAATAGTTTGGTTTTCATCTCAACGACCTCCCGTCACGTAAGCAACAAAGTCGGCTTTCTCGGCAGCACTGCACTCGCGGCCAACGACCTCCGTGCAATTGCGGCGGAACCATTTCTCCGCCTTGGCCAAATCGGTAAAGCGCTCGGCATTGGCTGCCGGCGCCAGCGGCTTGATGGTCTTGTCGGTAACGACATGGCGGCCCGCTTGCGCCGGATTATCGGTATGGCAACTGGAACAAGCCGGCATCTTCGCCGAGACAGCAAAGCGGCGGGCGAAAAACTCGGCGCCACGCTGGGCAGAAGGCTGGAAGCCAGCGGCCTGCTGCGCAGCCTCGGTGCGATAAGTGCCCAACAGGTCAGCTGGGGTGGCGGCTTGAACCGTTGTGGCAAACAAGGCAGCCAGAAGCGGGATGGCGATTTTCATGATCGGAACCTTTCGGACGGATTGAACATGGCCGGCAGTGTGACGGCCCAATCTTAAGGCAGGCTTAGCCGCAAGAACTTTCGGCGCCACCGCGCATGCTGGCTGAAATCTGCGAGTTGACGTATGCTGTACGCGTTTTCAAGCAACTTTATCGACCGTGCCCACCGCGAAATCTCCACGGATCAACCTTGACGCCATCGCCGTGCTGGTCGGCCTGCTGGCGGTTCTGGCCGC
Source organism: uncultured Rhodocyclaceae bacterium (assembly GCA_903950295.1). Next base: position 9,617 of record CAJBAP010000434.1, on the reverse strand, counting down.
GATTTTCTACTGGTGGCAATTCGAATCCACGCAGGGCGAGATCCGCGAAATGCGTCTGGATCAAGCGCGCCAGCGCGCGCTGCAGTTGTCCGACGCCCTGAGTGACCAATCCGATCTGTTGCTCCGCAGCTCGGACTTTGCATTGCGCGAATTGCGCGACGCATGGACGACCAGCCGGCGGGAATTCGATACCACTGTCCGTTCGGTGCAGATGACATTTCCCGATCGAGCCCTGGTCCATGTGGCAGTGATCGGCGCCGACGGTTACGTGGCCTATTCGAGCCTCGGCGTCGGGGCGCCCACTTTCGTCGGCGACCGCGAACACTTCAAGGCCCACGCCGAAAGCAAAGCCGACCAGCTGCATGTCAGCAAGGCAATTTACGGTCGTGTCTCCAAGTCCTGGAGCTTCCTCGTCTCGCGTCCCATCCAGCGCAACGGTGCATTTGTCGGCGTAATCGTGGTCGGCCTGTCGCCGGAATATATTTCGCAACGCCTGGCGACCGTAAAGATGTCGCCCAACGACATCATCGTCCTGCTCCACAAGGATGGCTCCTTCCTTGCCCGCAGCCATGACTGGGAAAAGGCAATGGGCAAGGCGGTCGATCCGGCGCGCCCCTTCCTGCGCCCGGATGCAAACGCCAGCGGTGTTTTCAACGCGCCGGCCTCGCTTGATGGCACGCCGCGCATTTTCGCCTGGCACCGGCTTGAGCACAACGGCCTGATGCTGGTCACCGGACTCGACGAAAACAACATCACCGGCCCCATCGAGAAGCAACGTACCGCGATGCGCTCACGCAGCATCGTGGTCGTACTGCTTTTGCTGGTGCTGGGCGGCAGCATCTCCCTGCTGCTGCTGCGCCTCGCCCGCCAGCAACGCACCCTGATACGCACCGAGTCGGAAAGCGAAGCCCTCGCTCAGGCGCGCGATGCCGCCGAGGCCGCCAACCGTGCCAAGAGCGCCTTCCTCGCCAACATGTCGCATGAAATTCGTACGCCGCTGAATGCCATCACCGGCATGGCGCACCTGATGAAGCGTTCCGGCGTCACCCCGCAACAAGCCGAGCGGCTCGACAAGATCGACACCGCCAGCAGGCACCTGCTGGACATCATCAATGCCATCCTCGACCTTTCGAAAATCGAAGCCGGCAAGTTCACCCTCGAAGAAGCCGAGTTCAGCGTCGGCCGCATCTGCACCAATGTCGCCACCATGCTCGCCGACCGCGCCCAGGCCAAGCAACTCCAACTACACATCGAAACCACCGACCTTCCCACGCTGCGCGGCGATCCCACCCGGCTCCAGCAGGCGCTCCTGAACTACGCCACCAATGCGATCAAGTTCACCGCAACCGGCACCATTACCCTGCGTACCCGCCTCGAAGAAGACGCGGAGGAGAGCGTACTGTTGCGCTTCGAGGTAGAGGACACTGGCATCGGCATCGATGCGGAAGCAATGGCGCGACTATTTACCGACTTTGAGCAGGCCGACAATTCGACCACCCGCAAGTATGGTGGTACCGGTCTCGGCCTGGCCATCACACGCAAGCTCGCGCAATTGATGGGAGGGGATGCGGGAGTGACCAGCACACCTGAAGTCGGCAGCACGTTCTGGTTTACGGCGCGACTCAGAAAGATGACGTCCGGTACAGCAAGCAAAACGGCGCCTGCTATTGAAGCGCCCGCAGCAAAACCCTGAGCCAGACCAGGCACGCCTCATGAAATGCATTTGCTCGAACCTTGAGCAATGAGGATAATCTCGCCCTCTACTTCCCCATCACAAGACAAGGAGCGACAAATGCTGCGGAGAACTTTTCTGGCTGCCTCGGCGGCCTGCATGATGATGTCTGCCGGCGCTGCGCTGGCCGCCGATGCCTACCGCGCGGAATACCGCCTCTCCACCGTGCTCGGCACCGCCTTCCCGTGGGGCCAGGCCGGCGAACGCTGGGCCGAACTGGTCAAGGAAAAAACCCAGGGCCGCATCGTCATCAAGCTTTATCCCGGCACCTCGCTGGTCGGTGGCGACCAGACGCGCGAATTCACTGCGATCCGCCAGGGCGTGATCGATCTCGCCATCGGCTCGACCATCAACTGGTCGCCGCAGGTGAAGGAACTCAACCTGTTCTCGTTGCCCTTCCTGATGCCCGACTACAAGGCGATTGACTCATTGACCCAGGGCGAAGTCGGCAAGCAACTATTCACCATTCTTGAGCAGCGCGAGGTCGTGCCGCTGGCCTGGGGCGAGAACGGCTTCCGCGAGATGTCGAACTCCAAGCGCCCGGTGGCTTCACCTGCCGATATGAAGGGCTTCAAATTCCGCGTCGTCGGTTCACCGCTCTACAACGAAACCTTCAGCGCACTGGGTGCCAACCCGACGCAGATGAGTTGGGCCGACGCCCAGCCGGCGCTGGCTTCCGGCGCGGTCGATGGCCAGGAGAACCCGCTGTCGGTCTTCGTCGCCGCCAAGCTGCCCACCGTCGGCCAGAAGTACCTGACGCTGTGGCACTACGTCGCCGACCCTCTGATCTTCGTCGTCAATAAGGAGGTGTGGGCCAGCTGGACGCCGGCCGACCGCGAGGCGGTGAAGCAGGCCGCGCTCGAAGCCGCCAAGGAAAACATCGTGAAGGCGCGCAAGGGTATCGCCGGCGATGACAACGCCGTGCTCAAGCAGATCGAAGCGGCCGGCGTGACGGTGACGCATCTCACGCCCGAGCAACGCGAGGCCTTCGTCAAGATGACACGCCCGGTCTATGAGAAGTGGACGAAGACCATTGGCACCGATCTGGTGAAGAAGGCCGAAGCCGCGATTGCCAAACGTTAAGCCAAGCGCTGATTCGTGACAACCGAGCATGAACGCGACGACGGCCGACTGGCCGTCGTCGAGCGCTTTCTCATGGCCATGTCGATGGGCGCACTGTGCCTGCTCACCATGGCGAACGTGCTGGTGCGCTATTTCACCGATATCTCCTTCGCCTTCACCGAGGAAATTTCGGTGAGCTTGATGGTTTTCATGACACTCGTCGGTGCCTCTCACGCCTTTGCGCAGAACCATCACATCGCCATCGCCTATTTTGTCGAGCGCAAACCCTGGCTGCGGCGCTTCGGCCCGCGCCTGGCCGCAGGCAGCTCGCTGCTGATGTTCTCTCTGCTCACCTGGTACGGCACGCGCATGGCCTGGGACGACTACCGTTACGAAGTCACCTCGCCATCTCTGGGTGTGCCGCAGTGGTGGTATTCGGTGTGGCTGCCGGTGCTGTCGGCGCTGATCATGCTGCGCCTGGTCGGTGTATTAAGGAAACACCAGCAATGATGGACTGGCTGCTCTTCGGCACCTTTCTCGTCCTGATGCTGTCCGGCGTGCCACTGGCCGTGGCAATGGGCCTTGCCGGCACGCTGGTCGTGGCCATCAGCGGGCTTGGCATCATGTCCCTGCCAACCAACGTCTATACCGGTATCGCCAAATACCCGTTGATGGCGATTCCGGTCTTTGTCATCGCCGGACTGATTTTCGAACGCGCCGGTGTAGCTGCCGCGATCGTGCGCTTTGCATCCTCCGTCGTTGGCCAGCGCAGGGGCAGCCTCGCCATCGTCGCCATCCTCGTGGCGATGATCATGGGCGGCATCTCAGGCTCCGGCCCGGCCGACTCTGCCGCCGTTGGCGCCGTGATGCTGCCCTCGATGCTGAAGGCCGGCTATCCGCGCCCCTTCATTGCCGGCACCATCGCTGCTGCCGCGTCGACCGACATTCTGATTCCGCCGTCGATTGCTTTCGTCATCTACAGCCTGCTGGTGCCACAGGCTTCGGTACCGGCACTGTTCGCCGCCGGCATGATTCCCGGCATCCTCTCCGGCCTGACCCTGATCCTCGTCGCCTGGTGGCTCTCGGTGAAGCACGGCTTCGAATCGCAACCGGCCGAGCCACGGCCCCCGTTCTGGCAAAGCATGAAGGAAGCCGGCTGGGGTCTGGCCGCACCGGTCATCATTCTCGGCGGCATGCGCAGCGGCTTCTTCACACCGACTGAAGCCGCCGTGGTCGCCGTCTTCTACGGCTTCTTCGTCGGCAAGGTGATCTATCGTTCGCTCACCTGGCGCGACATCTACAAGGTGCTGGTCGAGTCGGCGGAGATCGCCTCCGTCATCCTCACCGTGGTGGCGCTGGCGAGCGTGTTTGCCTGGGCCAGCAATACGCTGGGCACCTTCGACCACCTGGCCAAGGCCATGCTCGGCACCGGCCTCCCCGAGTTCGTCATGCTGATCAGCATCCAGATTCTTCTACTGATCGCCGGCATGTTCCTCGATGCGATCTCCATCTACTTCATCTTCCTGCCGCTGCTGATACCGATTGCGATCCATTTCAACTGGGATCTGGTCTGGTTCGGCGTCGTCATCACCATGAACATGGCACTCGGCCAGTTCCACCCCCCGCTTGGGGTGAACCTGATGGTGACCTGCCGCATGGCCGGCGTGTCGATGGAGTCGACGATTCCCTGGGTGTTGTGGATGGTGGCCGCGATGGCCGGCACCATGTTCCTGGTGACCTTCGTACCTGAAATCGCGCTTTGGCTACCGCGCACCTTGGGCTATCTGTAACGACAGATGCTGTTGCGCATCCTCGCTATCGTTTTCCCCATCTTCGCCATCATCGCGGCCGGTTGGCTCTATGCACGTTATCGCCATACACGCGGCGGTATCGACATGGGTTTCGCCAACCAGCTCAACATGGAAGTCTTCGTGCCGGCGCTGGTATTCGCCGCGCTGACTGCGAAGAGTTTTGACCTGGCCACCTACGATCGCCTCGCCCTCGGGGCGCTGGCAGTCGTCCTGTGCTCCGGGCTGATCGCTTGGGGGCTGGCGCGGGTACTGGGTGAGCAACCCAAGACCTTCGTCCCGCCGATGATGTTCGTCAACGCCGGCAACATGGGACTGCCGCTGCTGGTGCTGGCCTTCGGCGATGACGCTCTGCCGGCTGCCGTTGTGCTGTTCTTCGTCCAGAACACTCTGCACTACACGCTCGGCACCTGGCTGCTCGACCACCGCGCCCGTCTGTTGAATCTCTGGCGCGTGCCCGTGACTTTCGCCGCGCTGGCAGCTTTGTTCTGCAAGCTCGTGGGCATCGAGATCTGGGAGCCACTCTACCTGGCAATCAAGTTGCTCGGCGATGTGGCGGTACCGCTGCTGCTGTTCTCGCTCGGGGTGCGGCTGGCGGTATCGAAATTTTCCGACCTGCGCATCGGCCTGATCGGCACGGCCGCCCGTCCCTTGATGGGCATGGCGCTGGCCTGGGTACTGGCCCAACTGCTTGGCCTGTCCCAGCGCGATACCTCGATGCTGCTGGTCTTTGGCGCCCTGCCACCGGCGGTGCTCAATTACGTCTTCGCCGAACGCTATCACCAGGAACCAGCCAAGGTCGCCTCGATGGTGATGCTCGGCAACCTTGGCGCCCTGCTGTTCGTGCCTATCGCCCTGGCACTGACGCTGCAATAGCCGTCCCGCCAGCGCCGACTTTTTAATCCTCCTCCCCCAGATGACACCATCCGATCCCCAACTATTACGCGCACTCGCCCTGCTTTGGGCTTTTCGTCCACTCACCGCCATCCATCATCTGTTGGGAAACCTGCGCTACCAGCGTGCAGACGGTCGCCCTTACACACAGAACGATATCCGCACTGGTCTGAACGAGATGCGCGCCCGTGGCGAGGTCGAAACCCGTGGAGGTGGTGACAGCGGTTATTTCCGCCTGACTGATCCACTGCGCGCGCGGGTATATCGCGAACTCCTCGATGACATTCCCGCCAGCAAATTGCGGGCGGCGCTCTACACCAACGAAAACTACAGCCCAGGGCGCGCCTTCGGCTATTGGCCGATGTACGACACAGCAGCGACCGCCGCCATCGTGCGCCTGGCACTATTCACGCGCACGCCAGCTGCGGAATTGCGCCTCATGACCGAGGCCATCTCGCGCAATATGTCCTGGGATGACGTAATCGCTGAAGCCGCACTGGCCGGCTTCGATCCCGAGTTGTTCGAGCGCATCGACCCCGCCTGGCGCTGGGATCTGTATTACCTCGCGGCCCAGCATGTAGCCGCTCACTGGCACAGCGGCTACATGCCACTGATCGATCATGCGTTCAAATTGCTGGATCGCCAGGGCAATGAAATGCCGCCCCACCTGCACCTGCAGTTGGCGGAAATCCTCATGTTGCAAGGCCAGCCAGAACGTGCGCGGGCCTTGCTCGACGGTCTGCAAGGCGGATCGGCTAGCGGGCTTGCCGCCTGCTTGACGATACAAGCCGGACAATGGGCCGCCGGTCAGGCGCAGTTCGAGGCCGCAATCAAACTACGACAAACCGAACTCGGCGCGAAGAAACGCGTTTTCCCCGAGAGCATCGCCTGGCTGTTTCCACTCGCCTTGCTGGCGCAGGGCAGCCCCGCGCATCTGCAACGCGCGCAAAAGTTCTGCCTCAACGAAGCCGGCAAGCGCAAACCCGATCCGTATGAACCCTGGGGATTCTGGGCACATGCCATCAGCGTGCGCCTGGGTGAAGTCGCCAGTGAGGCCGCAGCCTTCGCGCCCACTTATGCGAACGGCAAACCTGGCCTGAGCGAACTGTGGCGCTTGCTGCTGTCCGCCTGGTTGGGGCGCAGGCAGCAAACCGTCCCGTCCAACAGCCGGGAAAATCTGACCGATTACACCCAGATGATCGCGCTGCTGCGCGAGCGCCTGCAGGCGTGCCGGATGAGCTGGCTCGAAACCCAACTCGACGGCGCCGTCGCCGTGCTGAACGGCGCCAACCCGCCACCCGGTTTTTTCATGGCCGCCCCCACCGAAGTCTGGCGCGACGTGCTGGCCGCGCTACGTGCGCTCGACGAGGGCGATGGCAGCCAGAAAGCGGCAACCGAGAAGTTGCGCCTCATCTGGACGCTGAGCATCAATCGCAGCGGCGAACCGGAGAGTATCGAGCCGCAGGAACAAAAATACGGCGTACGCGGCTGGAACCGCCCGCGCCCGATCAGCCTCAGCAAGCTTGCCGCCAACACCGCCCTGCCGGCGTGGGATGCCAAAGTCGCCGCCGCCATCCTCCCCGACCGCAATTTCAGCGGGCGTTACACCCTCGACCGGGCGCTGGCGATCATGGCGCTGGTCGGCCATCCGCACGTCTGCCTGGCCGAGGCACCAGATCAGTTTGTCGAACTGGTCGAAGGCCAGCCGGAAGTCGAGGTCGTGCAGCAAGACGAGCGTTTTGTCATGAAGGTGACGCCGCCCCTGCGCCCCGGGCTGGAGCGCGAAGAAACCTACTACATCACCGCCGACGAGCGCCGCGAGATCGAGAGCCTGCGTGCCATCACCGTGTTGCAGGATGCGCCGCAACGCCTGCGCGTGATTCGCCTCACCCAAGCCCAGCGCAAGGCGGCGCAATTGCTGGCCAACGGCTTTGCCATTCCCGCGCAGGGGCGCGACGAGCTCGATAAAACGCTCGCCACGCTGGCCGCACACTTTCAGGTGCAAGCCGACCACGCCGAAGCCGCACGCGAAGTACCGCCCGAAACGAAACTGCGTGCCGAGCTGTCGCCCGCTGGCGACGACCTCATCCTGCGCCTGGTCGCCGCGCCCCTCGGCGTTGATGGCCCGCGCCTGATACCCGCCCGTGGCCGTGAGCGCGTGATGGCGCTGCATGGCCTCGAAACCGTCGGCACGCGGCGCGACATCGAAGCCGAGCGTGCCCATCTCGATAGCGTGCTGGAAGCACTGCCCTTTCTTGATCCACTTTCAGATGAATTCTGCGAATGGCAGATCACCGATCCCGATGATGCACTCGGCATGGTCGAGCACCTGCCGCAGATCGCGGCGATCGTCGCCGTCGATTGGCCGAAGGGCAAGCCAGTACGCGTGCTGACGATCGATGCCGCCCACCTCGGCATCACCGTGAAGAGCGAACGCGACTGGTTCCGTTTGTCCGGCACGGCCACCGTCGATGAAGGGCTGGTGTTGCAACTGGCCGACCTCGTCGCCGCCGCGCAATCAAAGAGTCGCTTCGTGCCGATGGGCAACGGCGTGTATGCCGCGCTCACCCGCTCACTCAAGCAACGGCTCGCCGAAATGGCCACACTGGCCGAAGTCGACAAACACGGCATGCGCCTGCCCGGCCTCGCCGGCGGCTGGCTCGACGAAGCCATCGAGGGCATGGCGGTTGAGACCGATGCGGCGTTTCGCCAATCCATCGACCGACTACGTGACGCGCAGGCCATCACACCCATTCTGCCGGCCACCTTGCAGGCCGAACTGCGTCCCTACCAGGAAGACGGTTTCGTCTGGGCCATGCGCCTGGCCCACGCCGGGCTGGGTGCCTGCCTGGCCGACGACATGGGCCTCGGCAAAACCTTGCAGGCGCTCGGCGTATTGCTGGCACGCGCCGCCGGCGGCCCCGCGCTGGTACTGGCACCCACCTCGGTATGCGGCAACTGGCTGGCCGAAGCCCAGCGCTTCGCCCCCACGCTCGACGTACACATCTACGGCGAGGCCGATCGCGACACGCTGCTCGCCGGCGCGGCACCAGGACAAGTGGTACTGGCGTCCTACACTCTGTTTCAACAGGCGCAGGAACGCTTCGCCGCATTGCGCTGGCACACCGTCATCGCCGACGAGGCGCAGGCGATCAAGAATGCCAGCGCCAAGCGCTCGCAAGCGGTATTTGAGCTCGAGGCTGACTTTCGCATGGCACTGTCGGGCACGCCGGTGGAAAACCGCCTTGCCGATCTGTGGTCGATCATGCGTTTCGCCGCGCCCGGTCTGCTGGGCACGCAGTCGCGCTTTGCCGAGCGCTTCGCCACGCCGATCGAACGCAATCGCGACCGCGACGCACAACACCTGTTGCGCCGACTCATTGCGCCCTTCATCCTGCGCCGCACCAAGGCACAGGTGCTCGAAGAACTGCCGCCGCGCACCGAACTCATTTACAGCGTCGCGCCCGACGCGGTCGAAACCGCGCATTACGAAGCCTTGCGCCGCAATGCCGTGGCTGTCGCCAATCAGGCACTTGATGCCGCGCCCGGCCAGGCCAAGCTCAACATCCTGGCGCAACTCACCCGTTTGCGGCGTGGCGCCTGCGACCCGCGTCTGCCAACACCCGACTACCCGGCGCCCGGCGCCAAGGTGCAGGCCTTCGCCCAACTCGCCACCGAACTCGCCTCCAACGGCCACAAGGCGCTGGTATTCAGCCAGTTCGTCGACTTTCTGACGCTGCTAAAAGCACCGCTCGATGCCGCCGGCATCCGCTATCAATACCTCGACGGCAGCACCCCGGCTGCAGAGCGCACCCGCCGCGTCGCAGCCTTCCAGGCCGGTACGGGCGACTTGTTTCTCATCAGCCTGAAAGCCGGCGGCTTCGGGCTGAACCTGACCGCCGCCGACTATGTCGTGATTACCGACCCGTGGTGGAACCCCGCCGCCGAAGACCAGGCCATGGGCCGCGCCCACCGCATCGGCCAGTTACGGCCGGTCACGGTCTATCGCATGGTGACCAAGGGCACCGTCGAAGAACGCATCGTCGACCTGCATCACGACAAGCGCGCCCTCGCCGAACGTGTGCTGGCCGAAGGCGAAGTCACCGCCCTGCCCTCCACCG
>CAJBAP010000433.1 GCA_903950295.1 uncultured Rhodocyclaceae bacterium | reverse complement strand
CCGTGGCCACGCTGCAGGTCGATGGCCGCGAGCATGGCATCCAGCAATTTGCCCGCCTTGCCGACAAAGGGTTCACCGCATTCGTCCTCATCCGCGCCCGGCCCCTCGCCCACGAACAGCCAATCGGCGGCCATGTCGCCAACGCCCAACACCGCCTGCTTGCGCGTCTTGCAGAGTTCGCAGGCAGTGCAGTCGGCCACGGCCTGCTTCAATTCATCCCAGCCCATCGCAGCGATAGTTGCAGTGCGCACATCGACGGGTGCAGCAATGGCTGCTGCACTTTCCGCGCCCTTCTTCTTTTTCGGCGGCTGGCGCAATTTCCAGATCGGCCCAAGGCCCATCTCTTTAAGTATCTGGTCTCGATTCATAGGTTCCTGGCCATCACGATGGCATCTTCACGTCCCTCAAGTGCCGGATAGTAACCGCGCCGACGGCCGATCCTGACAAAATCAAAATGGCGATAAAAAGCGATAGCGCCAGTATTCGACGGTCGAACTTCCAGCAGCATGCGTGTCATGCCCGCCTGGCGCGCCTCGGTGCAGATAAACTCGAGCAGTGCGCAACCCAAGCCGCTGCGCTGGCGCTCGGGCACGACGCTGATATTAAGCAGATGCGTTTCATCCACCACCGGCATCGTTACCGCGAATGCCGCCAACGCGCCCGCCTCGCGCTGAAGCCAGCAGGCATGGCCCGCCTTCAGCGAATCGAGAAAGTTGCCGCAGGTCCAGGGAAAGCGGTGGATGCGCTGTTCGGCGGCCGCCACCTCCTCCAGGTCACCTTCGGTCATCGGCACATAAATCATTTGCTGCCACCGCGCGCGCGGCGCTCTGCCGTGGTCAAAGCCACCTTGTCGCGAATGTAGAGCGGCACCGCCGCTGCGGCAGGGACACCCGCACCTCGTTGCAGCAAAGGTGCAGCAAGCCGGGCCACTGCCGCAGCGGTGGGATAGCCCGTCACGTCAATGGCGGCCAATCGACTCCCCAAACGCTGGCGCAACACCTCGCCCCAAGGCCCAAAACCGTCACCGACGCCATGCCACCCGATTCCCTCCGGCAACACCACCGTCTCGCCAGCGCCGACTTTTGGCGCCATGATTTCCTCGACGGTCGCACCAGCCACCGCGTACGCCGCCACGTAGATTTCGTTCATGCGCGCATCGAGACAAGCCAGCACCTTGCCGTCGCCACTGGCCAAAGCCAGAGCAGCCAGCGTACCGACCGGCACGACCGGGATATCGAGACCGAAGGCCAACCCCTGTGCCACACCACACGCCAGCCGCAGACCGGTGAAACCACCCGGCCCGGCACCGAAGGCGATGCCGTCGAGTTGTTTGAGGTCCAAACCGGCGTCGGCGAGGAGTTCGTTCGCCCAAGGCAGCAGGCGCTCGGAACCGCCATTTGGCACATCGGCAGACTTTTCCGTCAGGGCGCCATCGCACCAGAGGGCGACCGAGAGACAGCGGGTGGATGCTTCGAAGGCGAGGAGTTTCACGGCGACGATTCTAGCCGAGGGCCTCCGTGTCGAGAATCAGCGGGGGATGCTCGCGACGGCGCCCGGTGCGCGCGAAAGACGAAGTGACAGAAGAAAACTTCCACCGATGACAACAACCACAGCGCCACCAAAGAAAAGCTCCTTCCCTTCACTCCAGGCATCCACCATCGGGAATGACATTTTCATTACGCCGAAGGCTCCCACCAACAAACTGACGCCAGCCACAACCAGACTCATGACACGCGAGGCAATATTGGCGAACTGGTCGGCCCTGACAATCAAACGCGAAATCCAGAAACCGTTGATCCCGTCCGTCACGATCATCCCCAGCATGAACAGCAAGCCCAGCAGCAGGGCATCCTGCCAGCCGCCGAACTGGGTAGCCGTCAGCGCGAAGAGGGCGGCCTGGCTGATGGTGTCGAAGGAAAGCGCAAACAGGGCACCCACCAGCGCGATCAAGCCGGGGCTGGCGGCTTGGGCCAGACGACCCAGGAATCGGCCCTTGAGACCGACCGGCCGAACGATCTTGCCCGGTTCGGTGGTCAGCACTGCACGCACATTGAGCAGGCCCAGCGCGAACAGGAAAACGATAGAAACCCAGGCACCGAAGGTTTCCAGCCAATCCGGCGTCTGCCAGTGGCGTGCCAACGTGCTCACTGCCAACGCAATGGCAAGGACAACGGCCCCATGCCCCAGTGAAAACAGCACACCACAATAGCGGGCCAGTTCAGGCCGCGAACGAGCGTTGAAACGCGTCAGGCCATCAATCGTCGCCAGATGATCGGCGTCGAATCCGTGCTTGAGGCCAAGCACGAAAACCAAGAAGCCCAGTGCGACAAAATCATGGGGCAACGCATCCACGAGGACAAAACTCCCGGCAAGCAAATCGTAAGAAGATCAATCGAGAACATCATACCCTCATCGCTTGCAATGCGCCAAGAGTAACGATGGCAATGCAATGGAAACGGACAGGGTCGGGATTGCCTGGGTCTCGGACGACGCAGAAACCGGCTAATCGCGGCCCTGAGGTCGTCCGCGCGGATAGAGCGTCTGGCCCGCATCGCGGATGTCACGGCGCAGTTGATGGCGCTCTTCCGGGCTCATCTGCTGCCAGGTTTCGCGGCGCTGACGCCGTTCTTCGCGGACCTGATCGCGTTGTTCGGGTGATAGATCACGCATCGGCGTATGTGGCTGCATCTGTCCATACTGCCCGGGGGGGCCAGGCTGGCTCGGCGTTGGCGGCGCATACTGGGCCTGCGCCACCGGTACGGCAGCACACAGGCACAACAGCAAGAAAGCGCGAGCAGCTTTTTTCATGTCCGCATTCTAGGTCGGCCGACACACAGTGCGCAGTGAGCTTTGTAACAATCCATTGCCGTTGTCCCAGCTGCAACATCCTGCAACGTCTGGTGACAAAACAGCGCTATTTGGACGTATTCTGCCGCCCATGAACACCGAAACCCGCAAACCAAAAATCCTTGTCGTCGACGACGACGTGCGCTTGCGCAGCCAACTCGAACGCTATCTTGCCGACCAGGGCTTCACCGTCAAGACCGTTGCCGACGCGCCGGGCATGGATCGCGCGCTCGAACGCGAGCTGTATGACCTGATCGTACTCGACCTGATGCTGCCTGGCGAAGATGGCCTGTCGATCTGTCGCCGCTTGCGCGGAGACAAGAATTCCGTCGCCATCCTCATGCTCACCGCCAAAGGCGATGACATCGACCGCATCGTCGGCCTCGAACTGGGTGCCGACGACTATCTGCCCAAACCATTCAACCCGCGCGAACTGG
>CAJBAP010000432.1 GCA_903950295.1 uncultured Rhodocyclaceae bacterium | reverse complement strand
CGTTGCGGCCGCCTGAGCATAGGCATTGGAAATCAGCATGTTCGGATCACTCTAGGTGTGGGTGGATAAATAAAGCGGCGCATTATACCTGCGGCGTCTGGCGGTCTTTATGAAAGCGCGCCACGTGGGGAGCAAACTCGCCGGCTGCGATCGCCGCGCGCAATTCGCGCATCAGTGTCTGGTAATAAAACAAGTTGTGAATGGTATTGAGCCGTGCGCCGAGAATCTCGCCGGTGCGATGCAGGTGGTGCAAGTAGGCGCGGCTGAAATTGCGGCAGCAGTAGCACTCGCAGGTCGCGTCGAGCGGCCGGGTGTCGGCCTTGTGCTGGGCATTCTTGATGCGGATGTCGCCGTAGCGGGTGAACAGGTGGCCGTTGCGCGCATTGCGCGTCGGCATCACGCAGTCGAACATGTCGATGCCCTGGCCCACCGCGTAGACGATGTCTTCCGGCGTGCCGACGCCCATCAGGTAGCGCGGCCGATCGGTCGGCAGGCGTGGAGCGGTGTGGGCCAGGATGCGCGCGAATTCTTCCTTGGGTTCGCCGACCGACAGGCCGCCGATGGCCATGCCATCAAAGCCGATCTCGTTCAGGCCCGCGAGCGACTCGTCGCGCAGGTTTTCATACATGCCACCCTGCACGATGCCGAACAGGGCATTGGTGTTTTGCAAACGATCATGTTCGGCGCGCGAACGCTGGGCCCAGCGCAGCGAGAGCCGCATCGAGTCGGCTGCCTGCTGAGGCGTCGCCGGCCAGGGTGTGCATTCGTCGAAGATCATCACCACGTCGGCATTCAGCACGTGTTGAATGCGCATTGATTCCTCGGGCGTTAAAAACAGCCGGTCACCGTTGATCGGCGAGGCGAACTTCACGCCTTCCTCGGTGATCTTGCGCAGTTCGCCGAGGCTGAAGACCTGGAAGCCGCCCGAGTCCGTGAGGATCGGCCCGTCCCAGCCCATGAAGCGGTGCAGGCCACCATGCGCGCGGATAACCTCGAGCCCCGGTCGCAGCCAGAGATGGAAGGTGTTGCCGAGCACGATCTGCGCGCCGATGTCGACGAGCTCGTTCGGTGCCATGGCCTTGACCGTGCCATAGGTGCCGACCGGCATGAAGACCGGTGTTTCGACTGTGCCGTGGGCGAGAGTCAGCGTGCCGCAGCGGGCAGCGCCATCGGTAGTCAGGAGGTCAAATATCATTTTGTCTATGGATGAGCATGGCGTCGCCATAGCTGAAAAAACGATAACCGGAATCGATGGCATGGGCGTAGGCCGCGCGTATCTCTGCCATGCCGCCGAAGGCAGACACCAGCATCAGCAGTGTCGATTTCGGCAAGTGAAAATTGGTGATCAGCAGGTCGACGACGCGAAACTCGAACCCCGGTGAGTCTGGCGAGCCAGGCGTGATGAACAATGCCGTCTCGCCAGCGCCGACTTTTACTTTTCCATCTTCGCGGGCGGCGGATTCAAGGGCGCGCAGCGTGGTAGTGCCCACGGCGATGACGCGCCCGCCGCGCTTTTGGGTCGCGGCAATCGCATCGGCGCTTGCCTGCGGTACATGGAAATGTTCGCGGTGCATGTGGTGCTGGGACAGATCAT
>CAJBAP010000431.1 GCA_903950295.1 uncultured Rhodocyclaceae bacterium | reverse complement strand
GGTCACCAGATATTCATGGCGTTTGGCGGCCGGGATGTAGCGCTGATGCCGCGAGCGTTCATCGTCGCTGAGCAGGGCAAGGGCGGCGGGGGTCGCCTGAAAAGTTTCCGGACGCACCCACCACAAGCGCGTCGTCATGAGGCTGGCGTTAAACCTTCTACTAACGGGCCGCGAGGGCCGAACAGGCGCAGGGCCAAGCGGCCCAGCCATTGCGAGCGGGCGTCGGCAGTCAGCGTCAGTTTTCCCGCCCGTGCGCCGTCGAGCAGCGTTCTTACTTCGGCACCGGGATTTTTCAGCCCGGCCAGCGTGGCGAACAACACGGCATCTTCCGCAGTCGCACCGGTGCGCGCACGCCACGCCTCGACCTCTCTACCGAAGCCGGCGTCGCCCGGCGATGGTGTTTCGGTCGCCAAGTCGGGGCCCAGCGTATTCATGGCGGCCAGCACCACGTCCTTGCGCGCTTTGAGCGGCAGCTTCGCCAGGTCCTCGGGGAGCAGTGGCCGCCCCAGCCAGTAGTCCTGGCGGCCGAAGCCCTCCGGGAATTCCAGGCGTTGCTCCAGCGGTGCAACCGGCAAGCCGCCCACCAGCCGCACGGGAATGATCGGCGCACCGATGGCCAGTGCCATGTCGATGAAGGTGCTGCTCATCTTGATGACCGGCGTGCGGCAGGCCAGCGAGCGGGTCCCCTCGACGTGCACCATCACGCTCTTGCCGCGCTCCTTCATCGCCGCGCCGAGTTCGCCGACGATGCGCAACAGGGATTCCTTGTCGTCGCGATCAAAGAAGGTAATGACGCCGGGATCGACGACCCCGGGATACGAGAAGTTGTGCGCGATCAGCGTACCCAGCCAACTGGTGCGGTGCTCGGCCTTGGCCAGTGTCACCGTCGGTGTCTTGCTCAGCGCCGAAATCAGCAAGCTGAACAGCAGCGACTCGACACCGACCTGATGGTTGGCCAGATACAGGCAACTGCGACCCTGCACAGCGGCAAACCCGGCGGGGTCGGCCAGCACCACATCGCCGACGAATCGTTCGACCAGACCGTAATAGAGGTCTTCCACCGGCCACTCGCCGATACCGAAATGTTGGTTCCAGTAGGCTCGTACAGCAGAGAGATCCTGCACCGGAGGTGCGGCATCGGCTACCCGCACGTCTTCGCCGGTGCGCGTCAGTTGCAACGGATGCAGTCGTAGCGGACGAATGGCGGCACGCGCGCCACCGGCTTCCGTAGTCACTGTGGATGGATGCACAAACGCACGCCGCGCCACATGTTCCTTCTGCGCCACCACGGCCACCAGATCGGCGCGTTGCGCCGCCGGTACATCGTAGAGGCAGGCCATGTTGCCCGGCAGCCAGTCGCTCTGGCGCAGTACCTGTGCGCTGAGTTCGGTCGTCGTGCCATCAAAGCCTGAAAGGGAAATCGACGGGACGTATTGCCGGTCGCGCAGGAAGCTACGCCGCTGGTCGCGCGGCGCGGCGCCGATCGGGCCGCGCGGCAACAACACCTCGACCAGACGAAAATCCACCAGCACCGTTTCGTTCTGGATCAACTGTACGTCCAATATCGGAAAGCGGTCTTCACCATCGAAGCCGGCAAAACGGGATTCGACGCGCAATTCGCCGGAATCCGGCAAGGCAGCGTAGAGATTCATCTGTTTGATTCGATAGGGATAGCCAACAACATCCTGTGGAATACGCTCCGACCAGCGCCACAAGCCGTCGTGCGGCAGGCCGTGCGTTGCTGCGTCCAGCAAACCCTGATTCAAGGTGCCGCGAGGCACAGTACCTTTGTCCGCTTGCAGCAAGGCCGTTGACCCGTTCGGCGCGATCTTCAGCGATGTCAGATATTCGAATGACGGGCCGTGAAACAAGGCACCCGAAGCATAGGGATCAGTCTCGTCGATGAGACCGGTCAGCGCTGCAAAGGGTTTCGGCGCTACCAGTGCCGTCTCACCAGCGCCGACTTTTGCGCGTGCCGAGGCTACCGGTTCAAAGCGCGAGAGCGCTGCGTTCGGTGATTCGCGCCATGCCAGCAAGGTAATGTTTCGTTCATTACCTTCGCCAGTTACCTCGGTGCGCAAGCGCAGCGGTCCGCCGGGAAAGGGCATCCAGCGATGTACCTGCACATCATGGAGCGCGCTGACCGGTGCGTCCACCGCAGCAACCAACCGATCCACCATCGACATCATCGGCAAGGCCGGGAGTGTCCAGGTCGGGCAGTGGTCGAGCAGCCAGGTGTCGCGCTGCGGGTCGAGCATTTCGTCGTCGGATTTTTCGTGAAGAACTTTTCTCGGCGGCGTCGGCGCGGCGCCGGACACGATGCGCATGCCCAGGTTTTTCGTGTGATATATCCGCTTGCCATCCACCCACAACCAGCCTTCGGCGATAGCGTAGGGGCCGTGTTCGTCCTCACCTCGGGCCGTGATGCGCAGCTCGCTGCCGATCAGCTTGTTCTTCGGCACCACCTGTCCGCGGTATTTCCAGGTCACCGGCTGCGTCAGCATCAGCGGCTCGAAACGCGGGTTGCTCACGTTCGCCCCCATGCCTTGCTCAAGCATGAAGAATTGCAGCAACTGACACAAGGCCTCAACCCCCAGCGATCCAGGCTGTACCGGATCCTGGAAGAAGTGGGCCTTGAAGAACCATTCATCGACATCGACTGTTTTTTCCGCGCGCAAGGCCCCCAGTCCTTTGGGGCCACCTTGGGGCCAGTAGCCGGTAACGCGATCGAGCATCAGCAGCATCGGCCCCGGCAGCGCCAGCTCGCCGCCGCAGTATTTCTCGGGACGCGAAGTGAGGTCGATGATCTGCTCCGCCGGTGCCTCCATCCAGGCCCGCTCTTCTGGCGATACCGGCAATCCGACCTGATTCTCGAAGGCTTCCTTGGGGAAGAAGCCGAACACGGTTTTCATCTCGAAAACCCGCTCATCGCCGACAAAACATTCGACCTCGAAGTTCTCGATGATCATCCCGGCGCTTTGCGATACCGAGAGGATTTTCACCTTGGTCCGAAACACCCCTCTGCCCGGAAGGATCTCCTGCAACAGCGTGCCGGTGCCGTCAAGGTTGCGGAACAGCATGTCGATATCCGAGGTTAGCGCGCTACCGACGTAAGACGCCAGCCAGCCGCAGGGCTGCAGTGCCGCTTCCATGATGACGCAGAAGGGCATGGTCGGATTGCCGTTTTGCTCGAAATACCATTGCTCAGCCGGTATGTCGTACTCGACTTCGACCGTGGTGCCGGGCTGCATGCCGCCAATCGGACCGTCAAGCTTGGTAATGCGCGACATGAAATGGTAGGGTGGCCCCGGCAGCCGCGCGGCGCGGCGGGTCCCGTCGAAACGCTGGTAGAAGGGGCCGAAGGCTGCCGATGGTGGCCCCCAGGCGCAGGCCAGCAAGGAGTGGAAATCGAAGGCAAATCCATCCGCCGTCGCTGCCGGCTTCGGCTCGCGGTAATCCACCAGACCGGCGAGCGAGCGCAGCGGCACGGCCTCGCCAGTGAGTTGCGTCGCCGCCGGCCCCAGATGCTGCCAGTGCTCCAGCGGCCAGTCGGGAACCAGTTGCAGGCCAACGCCGCGGGCATGGAACGCCTTGCGTCCATCGACGGTACATAACAGGTCGGCGAACACGGTGGGGATCGGGCCGGCCTGCACCGATGACACAAAGACTTCATAAATGAGGTGCTTGCTGGCCGGCGTCACCTGACCACGGCAGCGCATCGGATATTTGGTGTCGGGCACCGGCTCGAAGCGCCAGGCATCGCGCTCGATGGTGAAGCCCAGGGCGGCAAGATAGATTGACATCGCCTGCAGGCAGCCGTCAAACATCAGCGTACCGGGCATGCAGGGGTCATTCTTGAAATGGCCTTTGAAGAACCAGTCATCCGGTGTGACAGGTGTCTCGGCGCGCAGGTAACCCCGGCCCCACGGGCCGCCCTGCGGGTCGAATTCGGTCACTTCGTGCAGGAATTGCATCTTCTCCGAGGTGATGCGCGGCGAGCGCACATGCGGCTGCGTCGTCTCCCAGCCGGCACCAAAGCAGGCGTAAGGACGGCCGGAAGCAAAGGCCTGCAATTCGTCCGATGAAAACTTTGTTTTTGTGCACTTGACTGCCGGCGCATCGAGCTGGGCTTCGGCAGGAACTTCTTCTGCCGGATCCCACAGCACGCCGGCAGAATTGGCCAGCTCCTCATCGGAGAAGAATCCAGCCTGGCCATTGCGTACCGACAGCCGTGTCTGGCCACGTACCTGACAATCGTAGTGGAAGAAGAACAGACGCACATCACCCTGTGTGGCGTGACCATCGACGTGAATGTCGTAGCACAGCGTATCGCCCGGTACCGGCAAGCCGCCACGCCAGGTCAGGTCGCAGCCGAGCAGGCGATACACGCGCTCGCCCTGGTTAAGGGCGTCGATGCCCAGCCAGCTGATCAGCAGCAGGTCGGCCTGCCCGGACTCGATCATTACGCCGGCCGGCATGCGGCCCTCGTCGTCGAGGTACCAACTGTCGGCACACACGTCGGTTTCGGTCCATAGCGTGCCCTTGCCCATCGAGCCGGGCACTGCGTCGATGCCGGTGACCCGATCCGCCAGCAGCAGCGGCGGCTCCGGCATGCGCACCTGCCGCGCGTAGCCGTCCTGGCCGGCGAACAGCGGGCCGAAAACCGAGGAAATCTTGCCGCCGGCGAGTATCTCAAGCTGCGCCCGGTCGAACTTCGGTCCAGGGTGTGGCGCCGCTTGAGCCGTGGCGGTCGGGATGGCGACTTCAAGCACCACAGGTGCCGGCTGCGGCGCCGGAGTGGCGGCAGGCGCTACGGCGGCCAGTGTGACAGAGGTGGCCGGAGCGGCACGCGGCACTGCGGATGGAACGAAGGGTGGCGCTACGGGCGCCGCCGCGGGCGGCATAGTGGTGAGGGCGACAGGAATGCCCTGCGTAGCTGCGGTATATGCTTGTCGCAAAGCGGCTTCGGCAGACTGTTGCACAGCCAGAAAGCGATCGTGTAATGCCGCCTGCTGCGCAATGTAGGCCTGATGGATGGCACCAAGCTGCGCCTGATGGGCGACGAAACGGGACAGATTGTCGTTCATTGGCGGAGCCTGTGGAACGCGCACGGCAAGGGCCGGTGCAGGAAGAGAGGGGGCCGGTAACGGACGGGAAACAGGCTGTGGCACCGGGGGTATAGTCATTACCGGTGGCACCACTGGTACCACTGGCAGCGCTGCGCCAACGCGAACGCTCGCGCCTTGCAGCACGGGTTCGAGATACGGAGCGGGCGCCATCATCTGCTTACCATCCTGTGTATGAGTGGCAGGCACTGCAAGAGGCATTGCGACGGCCTTCTGGCGAACGGGAATCTTCGGCGCCGTGGCGTGCGCCGGCAGGGTCAGCATTGCGCCGGACGGACGCGTCTTGGGCGCCGCCCCTACCAGTTCGGCTTCAAGCGCGGCAAAGTTGGCCTTGATGCCGGCCGCCAGCAGCCACGCCGCGGCGTTGAGCACCTGGCGCACGCCGGAGCGACCGGCGATGTCGAGCGATACCACCAGATGTTCGCGCTCACCCAGGATGCGGCGGATCCAGCCGCCACAGAGGCCGCGCGGTCCATGCTCGATAAATACACGGACGCCGTCGGCCCAGGCCTGCTCCACAGTGCGCGTGAAGTCGAGCGTATCGACCGCCTGACCGGTGATTGCATCTGCCGCCGCCTCGGACGTCGCCTTGAACCATGTGCCGGTAGCGTTGGTGTAGAAACGCACGCTAGGAACATCGGCCACGTCGCGATGGTGAAGCTGCCACCACGCCTCGCGAACTTCCTCGACCTCGGGACAATGCGCCGCCATGTCGTAGCCCAGCGGCAGTGTGCGTTCCTTGCCGATGGCCTGCACCACGCGCTCGCAGGCGCCGGCTTCGCCGCCAATGACGCAATCCTCGGTCGTGTTGATGATGGTCAGATGCGCCAGCGGTTCAGCGGAAAGTGCTGACCTGACTTCTGTTACCGGCGCGGCAATCACGTAGCTCGCCCAGGTAGCGGATGCCGCCCCCGCCAGGCCCTGCCGCTGCCAGGCACGACGCGGCGCGGCGAAAGCGCCGACCAGATCGTCGGTAAACATGGTGCCGGTACGGCTGGCCTTCATCATCTCGCCCAGATCGTTCCATGCGCCCATCGCAAACAGCGCATTCGATTCGCCCGACGAATAGCCGATGGTGGCCTCGGGCTTTAGGCCCAGCAGATGCCGCGTGACTTCCGCATGCAACTGGCAGACGAAGGAGGTGCCCCAAAGTTGATCGAGCGGATGCGTCGGTTGACCGTCACCGGGACCGTAGATCCAGTCGGTGGCGGCCTTCATCTCCGAGCATCGCGCCGCCACGGCGGCCACTTGTTTCGGCAAGGCCAACGCAAGCTCGCGCCCCATGCCGGGGTAGGCCGCCGCAGCGCCGGTAAAGACGAAGGCCGTCTGCCCGCTGATCGGTGCTTCGCGGAAGGCCACACCCTCGGGAATCGGCCCGCCGCTATCCATCCAGCGCCGTGCTTGTTCGCTGCGCGCATTCAATTCAGTTTCATTGGCGGCAACCAGAACGATCCGGGCTGGCCCTTCGGACGACTCGCGTCCGGCACTCATTGCAGCGAGTGCGGCGGCCTTGTCGGCACCGGAAAATACGTAGAGCCGGGCCGGTGCCTCGGCGAGCCACGCTGCAATGCCTTCACTTGCTTCGCATTCTTCGCCGTTCAATCGCACAGTGGCGGGTGCCGCTTCAAGTACCGAGACCGAGACCTCGGCGACCCGTTTGCCAAACCACGGCGTTGCGGCGGCACCTTGCCGGGGCCGCGCGCCATGACGCAATGCAAGGGCTGCCGCCGCGACATGCAGCAAGCCGTTGGCGGCGTGCGCTTTGCCAAAGCTCGCCGTGAGGTCAAGCGCCTCGCTGGCGTCACCTAAACGCAGGCTGGCGACACTTGCCGATGTATCGAGCGTGGCGAATACCGGATCGCCATCGCGGCGGGCATCAGTCAGACGCTTCAGCGTCAGCACCACGGCAGCATCGCCCGGCGCCGAGCTGCGACCCAATGCGGCAAGCGCGGCCCGATGTACCGGTTCATGTGACAGATCAACCGCGCCGACCAGCGCGGCGTCGATCTCACCGGCCCGCAGTGCGCGCGCAGCCAGATGCAGGGCGGTGATGCCCGATTCCTCTTCGGCAGACACCGTGAAAGCCGGGCCGGCCAGATCGAGCTGGCTGTTGATCCGATTGGCCGGGATATTCGGCATCGTGCCGACCACGCCCGACGCCTGCAGCACGGGAACGATGCCGTCGCGGGCGCTCGCCAGCCAGGCCGGATCGTCACTCTCGGCGGCCAGACGCCAGCGCGCGCCGTAACGCGATACCTCTGCATCGCAACCCATGCCTACCAGTACGGCGGTGCGTTCGCGCGGCAGCGTAATGCCGAGTGCCGCTTCGCGCGCTGCTTCGAGCACCATAGTCTGTTGTGCCAGCGACTGCTGCAGGTCATTGGGCGGGAAGCGCAGGCCATCGAGCGCCACCGCTACGGTCTGTCGTGCTTCAAGTGAGGTTTTGCCGGCGAATAGATCGCGGGCAAAGTCGTTCGCATCCTCGCCACGACCAACCCGGGCGCCGATGCCGACAATGGCGATGACGGCGGTGGTTTCCTGCGTGGTGACAGCGGAAGCTGCGGCCCCGTTCATCTCTTTAAGGGTTTCTTCTATCGACTCGACAATCAGGTGGGCGTTGTTGCCGCCGAAGCCAAAGGCGCTGATGCCGGCGCGTTTGGGTCCGGTCCACGCTTCAGCTTCGCGTAACAGACGGAACGGCGTGCCGGCCAGCGCGTCATTCGGCTGGTCGATATTTAGTGTGGGCGGCTTCTTGCCGTGCTCCATCGCTGCCAGCACCTTGATCAGGCCAGCGACACCGGCCGCGGTGATCAGGTGGCCGAGATTCGACTTGAGCGACCCGATCGGTACGTCAGAACAACCGGCGAACACCCGCGACATGCTGCGCAGTTCGGTGGCATCGCCCACCGGTGTGCCGGTCGCATGACATTCAATCAGACTGATATCGGCCGGTTGCAGCCCTGCCTGTTCATAAGCGAGGCGCAGTGCCCGCTCCTGACCCTCTT
Source organism: uncultured Rhodocyclaceae bacterium (assembly GCA_903950295.1). The sequence goes on along the minus strand of CAJBAP010000431.1, from coordinate 3,525 downwards.
CGGACGGCGCCAGCAGCCCCCGTCCGCGCCCGTCGTTGGACAGGCCGACACCGCGAATCACACCGAGCACCTTGCGCCCGGCCTTGAGCGCATCGGACAGCCGCTCCAGCACCACAAAGCCGGCGCCCTCGGCGGGGACCAGTCCATCGGCATAGCGGTGAAACGGCCGGCTCTGGCCGGTTTTGCTCAGCGCGGAGAGGGCACAGAATCCGACATGGATGAACAGGTCGTCGGCCTGATTGACGGCGCCGGCAACCATAACGTCGGCGCTGCGGTCATGTAGCCGATCGCAGGCCAGCTTGATCGCGTAGAGCGACGACGCGCAGGCCGCGTCGAGTGCAAACGCGCCGCCGCCGAGGCCCAGTGCATGTGCGGTCAGCAGAGCGGGCAGGCCTGAATTGAAGCGGTTTTTCGCATTCGGCCTGGGTGATTTTTCCAGCCACACGCTCTCGGCATAGCGTGCCATTGCCGCCGAGGGAAACGAAAGGTTGCCGAGCACAAGACCGGTTGTACTCAACGCCCCCTCCAGCCCGGCGCTTCCTAGCGCCTGCCGCACGCCGTGCACCGTAAGCTGGAAAAGCGGATCAAGCGCCTGCAACTCCTCGGCGGGAAGCGCGGTGCCCGTCGGATCGAACTCAAAGCCGGTGACATAGCCGCCGACATCCGACCAGGTACGGTCCGCCGACTGCGCGATGTTGCCCGCTGCAGGGCACATCACGCTGGCATGCGGCAGGCCCCAGCGGTCCGTCGGAACGCTGGTAATGCTGCTGCGGCCTGCCAGCACATTGGCCCACAGCGCCTCGGGGGAGAGTGCCCCGGGGAGCGTGCAGGACTGGCCGACAATCGCAATCGGCTCGAAACGCGGCGGGCGGTGCTTCATGGCTGTGCCGAGGCGGTGTTTGTCTCGCCGGGACGCAGCACCGTTTCGACGCCAATAAGTTCAGCGACCATCCGGCCGCTGGCATCGGAGAAGGCGATGTCGCACACGGTACGCGCATCCTGAACCTTGCGACCGTAGACCACGCCCTGCAACGGGCCGTCGCTCAGGCCATCGCGGTAGCTGCGATATTCGCCCATGGCCATCGGCAACACCGCGCCGCCGAGCACATGCTGCGACCAGAGCAGCGCGAGTTGCAAACCGCCGTCCATTGCGGCGGCATCGCTGCGCCAGGATTCGGCCGGCCAAGCAGATTTCTGTGTGCCAGAAAGGGTGCCGATGATGCCGGCACGCGAGATGCCCTGCACGGAGTCGATGACCTGGAAGCTGGGGCCGTGGAACAGCACATGGCCGTCATATACGGCAGCCTGCGTCCATGCATCGAGTTTCGGCGCCGCTTCGGCGGCCGGCGGCGCAACGGCCACTTCGGTCATACCTACCGTGGCACTGTAGTGCAGTACCTTGTTCTTGCCACGCAGCTCGACACCGATCTCGGCGCCCGAGCCATTGGAGACCAGGCGGGCGCTGACGACGAATCGATCACCCGCCGCAGCAAAACCCTCCAGCTTGATGCCACGCAGCACCTTGACCTGCTTTACCACTGCCAGCACAAGGTCGGGGCGACAGGCGCGCGCGGCACGCAGGAACCACTCTACCGCCAGCACCATCGGCACCACCGGCACGCCGGCGATGCAGTGATCGGCCATGTAGGGGTGTGAGTGCCGGTCGACGTGTACTTCCACCGTGGCCTGCGGCGTCACGCTGGCACCCAGTGCGCCATCGCCTTGGGCACCGCCAACAACTACCGTGATGTCTTCACTGTTGCACGTCATCTCGTCAACGAAACGCTGCGCGCCGACGTCCAGGGGAATCAGCGCCACGCCCATTTGATGGAAGTGGCTCTTCAGGCTAGGTGTCACCATACCGCCTTCCCATGGGCCCCAGCCGATGGCGCGAACCACGCAGGACGCACCCCGGCGCGCGCGTTCAGCGCAGGCGACCAGATTGAGCACCTCGTTGGCCATGGCGTAATCGCATTGGCCCAGATTGCCGGTACGCGCTGCGACGGATGAAAATACGCAGAGCGCGGTGAGAGGATCTTTCGCGGTCGCTTCGAGTAATGCGCGCAGGCCGCTGACCTTGGTGTCGAAGACGCGATCGAACTGGGCGTCGGTCTTCTCCTCGATACGCTTGTCGGCGAGCACGCCGGCACCATGAACCACGGCCGTGATCGGGCCCCATTCCTTGCGCACCGCCTGTAGCGCTGCGCTTAGCGCAGCTGCGTCAGACACATCCAACGCAAGGTAGCGTGCCTCGGAGCCGGCAGCTTTGAGTGCCGTCAGCGTGGCGCGGATTTCGCGTAGTGCCAGCAGCGTCGCCATCTGAGTGTTCAGTTCGGCCGGCGTTGGTTTACGCCCCGCGGCCTGCGCTTCCAGCATCAGTGCCCGCTTGAGACCGGCTTCGTCGCCAATGCTGCGCAAGGCTTCGGGTTCTTCGTTCAGCGCGGTGCGACCGAGCAGCACGATGCGCGGCTGCTTTGCTTTTGCCAGCGCGATCAGGGCCGCGGCTGTCACACCCCGTCCGCCGCCGGACGCGACCACCACCGAACTGCTGTTGATGTTTTCCGCCCCGACGCTCGGCGACGGAGTTGGCACCGAAGTCAGGGTGGTACGACGGCCGTCGGCATGCAACCCAACTTCCAGTGTAGTGCCACCATACAGTAGTTCGGCGACGATGGCCGCGGCCAGCACGTTGGCATCGCGCGCCTGCTTACCGCTGCCGCGCTCCAGGTCGATGGCCTTTACCGACGCCAGCGGCCATTCCAGAGCGGCCGTGCGCGCCAGCGCGCTGACGCCGCCGAGGTAGGCGCGAATTTCATCACGTCCGGACAGGCCAAAATCGCCCCCGGTGTCCTGCACGGTGATGAAGGCGCCGCCTTCGGCGCTCATGCGTGCCGCCACTGCACGGCTTGCGTGGAAGGCTTCGCGGTTAACCGCGACGGCGTCATCGACAGTCTTTACCGCACGCAGGCCGCCGAGAAAAATCACGGCATCGGCGTCGGCAGGAACCGTTGCAACGACACTTGCATTGACGCCGTGCTTTGCCAGATTGGCCACCAGCGCGGCCGCCACACCGGTGCCCTCGTCGGTCACCACCAGGCGCTGTGCGCCTAGGATGCCGGAAAGCGCCATGCCGACCGAATTGGCGGTTACTTCACGCACGGCAAAACGCTCGACGCTGGCCTGCGGAGTTGATGTTGCCACACTTGCTGTCGCCGCCGTGGCCGCGGTAGTCGGTGATCCGGCGGCACGCATGTGCTCAATAATCTGGCCGAGGGTGCGCAGTGTCGCCAGTTCGGCCGGCTTCACTTCCGGCAAGTTCGGTGCACGCTCGCGCATGGCAGAGAGAATCTCGACACGCTTGATGCTGTCGATACCGAGGTCGGCCTCCAGCTCCATATGCACGCCAAGCATGTCCTGCGGGTAGCCGGTTTTCTCGGCGACGATGCTCATCATCAAGGCTTCGAGATCCACTGCAGTCGCTACAGGCGCAGCGGGAGCGGTAGTTGCTGCGGCAGTGAATGCCGC
>CAJBAP010000430.1 GCA_903950295.1 uncultured Rhodocyclaceae bacterium | reverse complement strand
TCCCCCGATTTTCTCGGCCATGATCAGCGTGGCGATGGTCATGGCGGCGAGCGGGAAGGAATAGGCCCAGGTCGAGAGGAAGAAGCGCAGGCGGAAGAAGCGCAGCGCGTTGCTGGCCAGGAGCAGCGTGAGGAAGAGCGCAACGTAATAGAGGATGCGCGCGAAGGCGTCGATCTCGCCGCCGTTGAGCTTTACCCAGGCAATGAAGCCGACGGCTGGCGGGGCGATGAGAATGAACAGGGTTGGCGTGAGGCGCTCGGGGAGTGGCTCATGGAAGAACAGGCGGTTCATGACGATGGTCATCAGCACCAGCCAGAAGACGAAGCCGATGCTGAAGAAGAACCACGAAATTTCCGCCGGGGCGAAGCCGACGCCAGCGACCGGCACGATGATGTTGCCGACCACGGGGATGAACCAGGCCGGGTTGGCGTGCTTGATGTCGTAGCGGGTGTGGTGAATCCAGCTGCTCATCACCGTGAGCGTGAAGCCGAGGTGTAGCGCGGCGCCCAGCGACCAAAAGGCAAAGGCAGGGCCGGGCAGGGTCTCGGTGAAGGCTACCGCCAGCAGGAGCATGGAAATGGAGATGGCCGGGAAGAAGTTGAGGCGGATCGGGTGGGCGAATTCGTGCTTCACCGCCGCGCCATGCTTGATCAGCTTGGCGAGATAGGTGAGCGCCAGCAGGCCGAACAGGCCCAGCGCCCACCATTGCAGTGCGACGCCGATCTCGGCCGGTAGACCGAGAACGTGATGGGCTTTTTTCCAGGCGATGGCGAGGCCGGCGGTGCCCATCACGGTGGCGAAGAAAGAGACGGGGAAATGTTCGAGGCGTTGCGGGCGGGCAGGGGGGGTATATGACTTCATGCTTATATTATGGGAGCGCATGTTGGCATTATCAACTGACGAATGTGGCAGAATTCTGTCAGTCAATTTGTCAGAGGTTGTCATGAAGCCTGCGCTCCCGCCTCCGGCGGAACTCGTTACCTATCTCGATACCCTCGCCGAGCCGCATATCCTCTGCGATATCGACTACCGGATTCTCGCCGCAAACAAGGCTTACCGGCACGCTCATGGGGATGAGAGCGACCCGGTCGGCCAGACCTGCTACGCCGTTTCGCATCACTACGCTGCGCCGTGCGACAAGGCGGGTGAGGCATGCCCACTCAAGCAAAGCCTGGCTTCGGGGCAGCGCGAGCGCGCCCTGCATCTGCACCACACGCCCGCCGGCGAAGCCTATGTAAACATCGAACTGGCGCCGGTACGTGGTGCGGATGACGTGATTAGCTATTTCATCGAGAAAATGGAACCCTTGGGCATGTCGCGCGGCATACCCGATGCGCGCGCCCTGGTCGGGCGGGCGCCGGCCTTCCGCGACATGCTTGAGCTGATGGCGCGAGCGGCACCGTCGGATGCCACGGTGATGCTGCAAGGCGAGTCGGGTACCGGCAAGGAACTGGTGGCAAAGGCTATCCACGATGCGAGTCGGCGTGCCGATCGGCCGTTCGTGGCAGTGGATTGCTCGGGGCTGACCGAAACCCTGTTCGAGAGCGAACTGTTTGGCCATGAAAAAGGCTCCTTCACCGGTGCGTCGGCACGCCGCATCGGCCTGGTCGAGTCGGCTTCCGGTGGCACCCTGTTTCTCGATGAGTTGGGCGATATACCGCTGGGGATGCAAGTCAAACTGCTGCGCTTGCTGGAGACAGGGACCTTTCGGCGTGTCGGTGCCAGCGATTTTCTCAAGGCCGATATTCGCCTGATCTCGGCCACGCACCGCAATCTGCGGGTGATGGTGACCGAGGGGCGTTTTCGGCAGGATTTGTACTATCGCTTGAATACATTCCCGATCAGTCTGCCGGCTTTGCGCGAGCGTCTGAGTGATGTGCCGCTGCTGGTGGAGGGATTGTTGCTGCGCGTGTCACCCGGCCGCAAATTGCATCTGGCCGATGCCTCGCTTGCCTGTCTGATGGCCTACGACTATCCGGGCAATGTGCGTGAATTGCGCAATGTTCTGGAGCGGGCGACGCTCTTGTGCGACGGTGACACGATTCAACCGGAGCATCTTCCGGTCGAAGTTCAGGAGGCCGTGAGTCGGGTTGCAGGAAAAGTCGGTGGTGGCGGGACGGCGATGTCTTCGCAACTTGAGGCATCCGCTACGGCACCCACACTCGCCGCACTCGCGGATGAGGCGCTACGTGAGCGTCTTGCCCGGCATAGTGGCAATCGCAAGGCACTGGCTACTGAGTTGGGCATCAGCGAGCGGACGCTTTACCGCAAGCTACGCGCCTTGTAGTGCGCTGCCAACATGACGCATTTGTATGTCAAAAACTGCCAATTTGGCGTTAAAATTTGACTGCCAATGTTGGGGTAATGTACCAGAAAGCTTTCTGTTACATCTAGCACTCTGTTAAGAAAGAAGTATTTGTCCCGTCGGTGCACTGGCACGGCTCTTGATATGTGTACCTCAGGAAGCGGTGCATAGCATCGGGTTGCCGCAGATAGAACGCCATGTCCCCCTGATCTTGGCGCTTCTTGATGACCTCCTCCTCCGTCCGTGATTTTGGGTGCCTTCCCTCAGGCTCGATGTCCGGACTTACCGGCAACCTGCACCGCTCCTTTTTTTCTCCCAAAAAAACGCCAGCAGTCAAAAAAGAAAACGCCAGCAGGCGTTGGCCATGCTGGCGTCTTTGTTTGCTGAATAAGGTACTTACTTCAGCTTGATTTCTTTGTAGAGCACGTGCTTGCGCACCTTCGGGTCATATTTCATGAACTCCAGCTTTTCAGGCGTGGTGCGCTTGTTTTTGTTGGTGGTATAGAAGTGCCCGGTTCCGGCTGTGGATTCGAGCTTGATTTTTTCACGTCCGCCTTTGCTGGCCATGAGTAGTTACCTCCAGGTTTAAACAGCTTCGCCGCGTTCGCGCAACTCGGCGAGAACGACGTCGATGCCTTTCTTGTCAATGGTGCGCAGGCCGGCGTTGGAAACACGCAGACGCACCCAGCGATTTTCGCCTTCCACCCAGAATTTGCGTGTATGCAGGTTGGGTAGATAGCGACGTTTGGTTTTGTTGTTGGCGTGGGAGACATGGTTCCCAACCATCGGGGCCTTGCCCGTCACTTGACAGACGCGTGACATAACTTATCTCCAGAAACTTGTCTCCAGAACTTCGGACGACGAAAAGCGGCGCATTCTACCGGAGCAACCGGGGTGCAAGCAAGTGTTTTAAGGGTTTATTTACAGCAAGCCGCGTTCGGCGAAGGATAGTGGGGTTGCATTGCCGGCAACGATGAAATGATCGACCAGTCGCACATCCACCAGGGTCAGTGCCTGTTTGAGCACACGGGTGAGCAATTCGTCCGCGGGCGAAGGTTCGGCGACGCCGCTTGGATGGTTGTGCGCGAGGATGACGGCCGCTGCATTGCGCGCCAGCGCTTGCTTGATGACCTCGCGCGGATAGACGCTGGTTTGCGTGAGCGTGCCGCGAAACAATTCCTCGTCGGCGATCAGCCGGTTTTGCGCGTCGAGCCAGAGGGCGACGAAGACTTCATGGCGTAGCGGTGCAAGGCGGAGGCGCAGCCAGTCGCGCACGGCGCCTGGGGTATTGAGGGTTGCGGGCTGGCGCAGTTCCTCGCGCAGGCCGCGGCGGGCGAGTTCGAGCGTGGCGACCAGTTGTGCTGCCTTGGCCGGGCCGATGCCGTTCACGGCGATGAGTTCCTGTGGCGTGGCGGCTGCCAGTCGGGTCAGGCTGTTATCGAAGTGGGTGAGCAGGGCGCGGGCGAGATCAACGGCGCTCATGCCCTTGACGCCGACGCGCAGGAAGATCGCCAGCAACTCGGCATCAGCCAGGGCCGCCGGGCCGAGTGCGAGCAGACGCTCGCGGGGGCGTTGATCGTCCGGCCAGTCGGTGATTGCCATGGGTTAGAATCCTTCGCTCTGATGGCCTCATTCTATCTGTCATGATCGAACTGCAAGGCAAACGACTCGTGCTCGGCGTTACCGGCGGCGTGGCGGCCTACAAGGCGGCAGAGTTGTTGCGTCTGCTGGTGAAGGCGGGGGCAGCGGTCGACGTGGTGCTGACCGAGGCGGGCGGCCATTTCGTCGGCCCGGCGACCTTTCAGGCGCTGTCGGGGCATCCGGTGTTTACCTCGCTGTGGGACGAGCGCTTTGCCAATGGCATGGCGCATATCGATTTGACCCACGGTGAACAGGGTGCCGCCGCAGTATTGGTGGCACCGGCGACGGCGAACTTCATCGCCAAGGCGGCGCATGGTTTTGCCGACGATTTGTTGTCGACACTTTGCCTGGCGCGGGATTGTCCGCTGCTCGTTGCCCCGGCGATGAACCGCCAGATGTGGGAACACCCGGCAACGTCGCGCAACGTCGCGCAATTGCGCGCAGATGGCGTGATGATTCTGGGCCCGGCTAGCGGCGAGCAGGCCTGTGGTGAGGTGGGCGCTGGGCGCATGCTCGAGCCCACCGAGATTCTGGATGCCCTGATTGCCTTCTTCCAGCCCAAACTACTGGCGGGCAAGCGCGTACTGCTGACCGCCGGGCCGACCTTCGAGGCGCTTGATCCAGTGCGCGGTTTGACCAACAGCAGTTCCGGCAAGATGGGCTTTGCGCTGGCGCGGGCCTGTGCAGAAGCCGGCGCTGGCGTGACGGCCGTCTGCGGCCCTGTCGCCTTGCCGACGCCCGCGGGGGTGACGCGCATCGACGTGCAAAGTGCGCTGGAGATGCGCGATGCGGTGCTGGCACAGGTGCCGCAGACCGATATCTTCATCGCCGTCGCAGCGGTGGCCGATTTCCGGCCAGCCACGCCGGCGGCGCACAAGATCAAGAAAGGCGCCCCGACACTGACGCTGGAGCTGGTGGCCAATCCGGACATTCTCGCCGAGGTGGCGGCGCGTGCCGATGCGCCGTTCTGTGTCGGTTTTGCCGCCGAGAGCCAGAACCTTGCCGCGTATGCCGAAGGCAAGCGACAGGCAAAAAGCCTGCCGCTGGTGGTGGGTAACCTGGTGCAGGACGGGTTGGGCGGCGATGCCAATGCCGTCACGCTGTTCGATGCCACTGGCGCACATCCCGTGCCGCCCGGCGATAAATTGACCGTTGCACGTGCCATCGTGCGCCATATTGCAGAGATGCTGAGGGGGTAAATGAGTCATGCATAGCATTGATGTACGTATTCTCGACCAGCGCCTCAAGGACAACCAGGGCGAGGCGGCACCGCACTACGCCACGGCGGGCGCCGCAGGCATGGATTTGCGTGCCTGTATCGAGGCACCGGTGCGTGTGCATCCGGGCGAGTCGATGCTGATTCCGGCGGGCATTGCGATTCATCTGGCTGATCCGGGTCTGGCGGCGATGATCCTGCCGCGCTCGGGGCTGGGCCACAAGCACGGCATCGTGCTCGGTAACCTGGTCGGGCTGATCGACTCCGATTACCAGGGCGAAATATTTGTCTCGCTATGGAATCGTGGCCACGAAGTTTTTCTGCTCAACCCCCTCGATCGTATCGCCCAACTGGTGGTGGTGCCGGTGATGCAGGTCGCCTTCAATGTGGTCGACAAGTTTGAGGAAAGCCATCGGGGCGCCGGTGGTTTCGGCAGTACCGGCAAGGGTTGAGCGGTAGCCACCAAAAGAAAACCCGCCGAGGCGGGTTTTCTTTTGGTGCGTAGAACAACAACGATCAGGTCGACATCTCGGTGAGGATGTTTTTCAGCCAGCTTTCCGCATAGGCGTGTTCGGCCTTGGTGAGCGAAAAATCGGCCGGTGAAATGCCACCCGAGTTCGGCATGGACATGATCTTGCCGCCCTTGAGGCCATACACGGCAGCGATGCTGACCGACTCGTGCTCGTTGATGGCGCTGTAGCAGACGTTGATGCCCGACATCTCGATGGTGGGCTTGCCGTTCATCAGATTCACGACGTTCATCGCACAGACCTTGGCCTGGGAGTTGGCCGAGTAGCCGGACTTCGGCATCGGGGCGCCTTCGGAAGGCAGTGCGGTGGCGTCGCCGATGATATGGACAAACTTGTGCTTGGTCGACTGGAAGCTGACCGCATCGACCGGGCACCACTTCTTGTCCTCACCGACCAGATCCGACTTGACGGCGATGTTGGCTGCGCGCTGTGCCGGAATCAGGTTGATCACGTCGCCCTTGAAGTCCTCGATGCCTTCGATGCTGACAGACTTGCCGGCAACGTTCACCTGGGTAACCTTCTTGCCGCCAACGTACTGGAAGTTGTCCTTGTAGAAGGTGCTCCAGGCCTTGGTGAATAGCGGCTTCTTGGAAACGACGTCGGGGTTGGCGTCGAGCAGGATCAGCTTTGACTTCGGCTTGTGCTTCTTCAGGTAGCTGGCGATCAGGCAGGAGCGCTCATAGGGGCCGGGCGGGCAGCGATACGGCGTGAGCGGCATGCTCATGATGACCGTGCCACCATCCGACATCGACTGCAACTGGTTGCGCAGCAGGGTCGATTGCGCGCCGGCCTTCCAGGCGTGCGGGAAGATCTCGGCCGTCTTGGCGTCATAGCCTTCGATTTCCTCGGTACGGAAGTCGATGCCGGGGGAGACGATCACGTGGTCATAGGTGAGCGTACCTTCGGTGGTGACGACTTTCTTGGCGGCCGGGTCGATGAGGGTGACTTCGGCGTAGACCATCTTGACGCCGTGGTTGGCCGCCAGCTTGTCGTAGCCGATGGTCAGTGCGTTCATGTCGTTGGTGATGCCGGCGATGTAGAAGTTGCTGAACGGGCAGGAGATGAACTGCTTGTTCTTCTCGACCATCACCACTTCGATCGACTTGTCGAGCATGCGTACATACTTGGCGGCAATCGCGCCACCGTAGCCGCCGCCGACGACGACCACACGGCGGGCGCCACCCTTGGGCATGATTTCAGTGGTCAAACCAACGGCCGGGGCGGCCCCTTGCGTGGCACAACCGGCCAGCGCCAGACTCGATGCGCCGCCCAGCAGTTTGATGAAGTTTCTGCGATCCAATGTCATGTTGTTGTCTCCCTTATTTATTGACGCTGGCGTAGAAGTGCAGCAAGGCTTCGATATCTGCCTTGGACAGCGGCTTGACCTTTTCGGCCATCTTCTCCGGCATCTTGCGCTTGCCGGACTCATACAGCGCCATCTGCATCTGCAGATAGGGTAGCCACTGGCTGGCCATCACGGGGGTATCGTCCTTGCCTTCCTTGCCGTCTTCGAGGTGGCAACGCGAGCAGTTGGCTTCCTGCAGGTCGGCACCCTTCTTGACCTTGGCGGCGTCAACCGTCTGGATGGTCGGGTGGAATTTCTGCTTGGAGAAGAAACCGGCCATCGCATCGAAATCGGCGTCGGAGTAACCCTTGGCCAGGCGACCCATCACCGTCGAGGGACGCTCGCCGCTCTTGAATTTCTTCATGGCGTCGACGATTGCCGTCTTCGACTGGCTGGCCAGGCTGGGCATGGTCAAGCCGGCGCTGCCACCGTTGGTACCGTGGCAACCGGCACAGGCGAACGAAATCATTTCGGCGCTCGGCGGGGCGGCAAAAGCCGTCGCCGAAAACGCCAGGGCGCCTGCTGCCAACGCCACGCTGCTCCATCGTTTCTGCATTGTTA
>CAJBAP010000429.1 GCA_903950295.1 uncultured Rhodocyclaceae bacterium | reverse complement strand
GCTAATCTGGATGCCACAACCATCAAAAGTTTCATCGCACCTATTGCGCCTTCGCGGTACACCGTACGGCAGGGGTGGCAAGCAGGGTACAAACGATGAGGCTGGCCGATCAAAATTGGAATTCCAGTTAGGAGTCGCTCAAACAGCCAAAAAACGGTTTCTATGTTGGCTTACTGGCAAGCCGATTCAACTTGCGTAGACCCGCCATCGACCATTATGTGAAGTTCCCAATTATGAGAAGTTCAATGTGCATGTGCAGGTCGATGACCGGTATATTTGCATTCGACCTGCCCGTGCAGTTCACATAATCACAGCGTCTTAAGGAACTTCAATAGCGAGTCAGTAGCCCGAAAACGCCCTGCGGTGGTTTTGGGATCCTGTAGTTTCGCCAGCGCCTGTTCCTTCATGGCGAGGTTAGCCTCCACGTAATGGTGGGTGGTTGTCGGGCTCTCGTGACCCAGCCAGAGGGCGATTCCCTCAATGGGCTCGCCAGACTGCAGCAAGTGCATCGCTGTTGTATGCCGAATACTGTGAGGGGAAATTCGGCGCTCCCGCAGACTCGGCATCGCTGGCGTTGCTGCTGCCACGGCAAGGGCGAGACGCTGGGTAACGTTAGCGCGGGTCATTGAGTCACCATGCCGGTTGGGAAGCAGCGCCGATGCTGGCCCCAATTCGGGATTCAGCCTTAACCAAGCTCGTATTACCTTGACGGTGGAACGCCACAGTGGCATGGTTCGCTGCTTTCGCCCTTTACCGTGTAAGTGAACACACGCCGCCCCGTCAAGCACGACATCGGCCAGGCGTACACCGATGATCTCCGACACGCGAGCGCCCGTGTTGTAAAGAACGTGCAGGAGCAGGTGATCTCGCTGACTGATCCAACTTGGCCCAGGCGTGCCAATGATTGCCAGGATCTCTTCGCGCGTGAGGTACCCTAGCATCGGCCGCTCGAAACGTTTCATCGGCACCCCCAGGGCCTGTTCAATGATATGCAACGCAGCGACATCACGGTGGCTGGCGAACTTCAGGAATGCGCGCAGCGCTGCCAACCGAGCATTGCGGGTTCGGACGCAATTGCCGCGGTCACGCTCCAAGTGAGCAAGAAAGTCTAGGATCAGCCCCGGCGTGATGTCCTTCAGCGACAACGTCGTGGGCTGCTTGTGCAGGCTCACCACAGCGAAATCCAGGAACAACACAAATGCGTCTCGATAGGCTGCCACAGTCTGTGGGCTCAGTGCACGCTGCTGCGTGAGGTACTCGGTGAAGAACGACTGCACTAGAGTGGCGAAGCTCGGTGCGGTTCTGTTTGTCGTTGGCCTACTCATCGCTAGGCTCCCAAGCATTGGCGAAGCGCTCGAAACGTTGACCCAGCAGACCCATCAATTCCGGCACGCCGGTCAGGTACCAATAGGTACTGGAGACCTTAACGTGTCCGAGGTAGGTCGACAACGCCAATATTCGCTGGCCCACGTCAACGCCCTGCTCATGCCAGAGGACCAACCTGCGTACGGCGAAGGCGTGACGCAGGTCGTGGATGCGCGGCGTGCCGTGACTGCCGCGGTCAACCCAGCACAGTTGCCGCCGCAAATCCTCGAAGATGCGGTGGACTTGTCGGTCTCCGATGTGCTCACCCAGCAAACGTCCACGGCTGGAGACGAAGAACGGCAACTCGGGCGTGCTTGGCACATACCGCGTGCGTAGCGTGCGGTAGCGCGCCAGAGCCTCGACGGCGCTCGGGTGCAGTGGCACCAAACGAGATTTGCCAAATTTGCTCTGACGGATTGTCAGCACGCCAGCCCGCAAGTCCACCTCGACATCCAACAGCCCCAGTGCCTCGGAGATGCGCAGTCCGGTGCAAGCGATCAGCCCGAACAATGTCTCCATCACCAACGGGCGCAGTCCGCCATCGGGGCCGATCAGTCTGGCTGCGGCTAACAACTGAAGAACCTCTTCCTCGCGGTAGATATGTGGTGCCATTCGCCCCGGCACCTGGCCGAAAACGGCCTCGTCTGGGACTTCGGTGTCAGGCTCGTACTGCCGCAGCCAACTCGCGAACGGACGCAGGAGCTTTAGGCGGCGCGCCCACGTCGAGCGGTCACCGCTGCCACCAGTGGCCTGGCGGGCCCAGGAGGCCATCAGATCGACGCTCAATGGACCATGATGGTCAGACGAAGCAACGTAGCGCGTGAAGCTAAACAGACCCAGTTCCATGGACTTCAAAGAAAATCCAAGCTTGCGTCGCTCTGCCAGGTACTGCTCGACCCGAGCCCGCAGGCTGATAGGGGAGCTCATTCTGGGCTCCCTGGCCAAGGCAACGCGACACCAGACAGCGCACCATGGTCCAGCTTGGCGTAGATCATTGATGTGTTTAGCGACCGGTGGCGCAACACGTCGGCTACTTCCTTGATCGATCCACCCTGGTTGACGATACGGCAAGCCACAGTGTGACGCAGCGCATGGCCGCTGCCATGAGGAATTCCAGCGCGCCGAAATGCGTCACGAACGATCTGACGGATTGCATCAACACCGATGGGCTCGTCATGCGGTGCCATGCGCCGCACGAATACTGCCGTGTCGCTTGTCTTGGGGCGTTCGTGGCGCAGATACGCCTCCAGCGCCCGTCCGGTGCTCGTTGGCAAAGGCAAGATATCTTGCCGTTTCGACTTCGTGCCTTTGAGGGTGATCGTGCCCCGAAGCCAGTCGATGTCGGCCAGTTGCAATCGATTAATCTCGATACCGCGCAGTCCCAAGTCGAGCGCCAGGCGGACGATGGCGTATCCTCGGTGCGGAGAGGGCAATGCAGAGGTAAACGAACTCAGCAGTCGATCAACTTCATCTGGTTTAAGGGCTCGCGGCAGCGTCGCCATGCTCCAGTGGGCAGGAGACGCGATGACGGCCAGCATCGGCTGTACCGCGTTACCGCATGTCGCGCGATACTGCAGGTAAGCCCGCAAGGCGGACGCTATCGTAGTGGCATTGCTGGTGGTGCCCAAGAAATCAAGCTGCTCGGCGATGAACTGCCGTATGTCGTTGGATCGAAGTTCGCCCAAGACAACAGGCCGCTGAGCGAACTTGGACAGCAGTAGGCGCTCAACGATGCGAAGCCGATTGGTGCGCGTTCCGGGCGCTAGGCCGCGAGCTTCGCACATGTAGGTGTCATAGTTGCGAAGCTCATCTGCAATGGCGCCCGTCGGTGTGAATGGCTGAACGATGATGTTCTCAAGACGCAAGATTCCCAACAACGGGATCAAGGCGGCATGCGCTTCGTCGGGCGACCGCAGTGCCCCGCCCAGACAGTCGCAACACGGTAAGTGGTACCGCAGGAAATGATCAATGCAGCCTTCATCCAGCATGTGTGCGGGCAGACGGCACATCGTCAGCCAATGTGCAAAGTGCGCCAGCGCGTTTAAGCTGCGCTCGCAGGTGTGGGGGGCATAGCCGCCGCGTTTGAGCCTGGCCATGTAGGCAGGGACTTGCGCAGAGAGAGGGCCTTCGAGCAACCAATCGCGCAAGGGAGGATGTAACGCAGGGATATTGATCATGATGGTCTCCAAAAGTGGGACCTCCATTGGCGCATCACCGCAGATTTATGCATAGTGCGGTCGCTGGCTTTAAGCGAGTTGCAAGCGCTGACGCGGCCTACCTGGCTACTCCTGCCTTGAACTTCTCATAATTGGGAACTTCACATAATGGTCGTCAAGAGACGACCACTTTGAAGATGGGCCATCTCGTTAGCGGACATTGGCGAAAAGATGCCGCAGACGAGTAGATGTCGGCTTTCGGGTATCAATTTGTACAGCGGCTATGACTCTAATGGGTCGAGTGGAGTCAGCCTTAAAGGGTATTTACCTTCGAGCTCGCTTGTATGTCCGAAGATCGTCGACAGAGAACATCTGGTTTCGTCCTACCGTATGGCATGGCCGCAACTTATTCGCTTGAACATAGCGCCTCAGGGTTGGTAAAGATACCTCAAGGTACTCCGCTGCCTCCCCTGCCG
>CAJBAP010000428.1 GCA_903950295.1 uncultured Rhodocyclaceae bacterium | reverse complement strand
AGTGTTGCCACCCTGCGGAACGACTGCTACATCTGCGGCAGTGCAGGCTTGCACCACGGCGGCAACTTCTTCGGCATTGGCGGGTTTGACCACGCAGAGTGGTTGGCCCGTATAGCGTCCGCGCCAGTCGGTGCTGTACGGTGCGATATCGAATGGCTCGGTTAGAACATGTGCTGCGCCGACGTGCTGGCGCAAGGTTTCCAGAAAGTTGGCGTTCATGAGACGGCGTCAGGGGCGACGCTCAAGGTGGCATACAGATCGTGCACGTCGCAATCGTTGATAGTCACTGCGGCGAACTCGCCAATCTCGAGATCATGACCATCGCTGATATAGACCAGTCCGTCGATATCTGGCGCATCTCCCTCGGTTCGGGCGATGGCGCCATCCTCGTCGATGTCATCGACCAGTACGGTCATGGTGCGGCCGATCCTGGCTTCGAGGCGCTGTGTCGAAATGTCTTCCTGATGCCGCATCAGGCGCATCTTGCGTTCTTCGCGCACGGATTCTGGCAGGGCGCCGGGTAGTGCGTTGGCAGCGGCACCCTCGACCGGCGAATAGGCAAAGGCACCCACGCGATCAAGCTGTGCAGCATCGAGAAAATCCAGCAGTGCGTTGAATTCTGCCTCGGTTTCACCGGGGAAGCCGGTGATGAAGGTGCTGCGGATCGTCAGGTCGGGCACGGCCTTGCGCCAGGCAGTGATGCGGTCAAGCACCCGGTCGACGTCGCCCGGCCGTTTCATCAGCTTGAGGATGCGCGGACTGGCGTGCTGGAAGGGTACGTCAAGGTAAGGCAACAGCTTGCCTTCCGCCATCAACGGCAACAGGTCGTCGACGCTCGGATACGGGTACACGTAATGCAGTCGTACCCACAGGCCGAGTTCGCCCAGTTCCTTGCATAGCTCGTAAAGCCTCGTCTTCACCGGCTTGCCACCGGCGAAACCGGTGCGGTATTTGACATCGACGCCATAGGCACTGGTGTCCTGCGAAATGATCAGCAGTTCCCGCACGCCAGCATCGGCAAGCGTTGCCGCCTCTTGCAATACTTCGCCGATCGGTCGTGACACAAGGTCGCCACGCAATGCAGGGATGATGCAAAAGCTGCAACGGTGGTTGCAGCCTTCGGAAATCTTCAGATAAGCGTAATGATCGGGCGTGAGGCGGATGCCCTGTGGCGGGACTAGATCGACGAAAGGGTCGTGCTCGGGAGGCAGGTGGGCATGCACCGCCTCCATCACTTCCGCCAGTGCGTGCGGGCCGGTTACAGCCAGTACGCTGGGATGGGTCTCGCGCACCACATTACCCTTGGCGCCAAGGCAACCGGTGACGATGACCTTGCCGTTTTCGGCCAGCGCCTCGCCTATGGCATCAAGTGATTCCTCGACGGCGGCATCGATGAAGCCACAGGTGTTGACGACGACCAGATCGGCACCGTCATAGTCGCCCGTAATCTCGTAACCCTCGGCGCGCAA
The DNA here is from genome assembly GCA_903950295.1 of uncultured Rhodocyclaceae bacterium. The sequence continues at coordinate 1,544 of CAJBAP010000428.1, read as the reverse complement.
GCGGGTGAGAATCTGTTCGGCGTCGCTGGCGGCCTTCGGGCAGCCCAGCGACACAAACCCGACGCGGGGGCTGCGAGATTTTCTTGCAGACACTATTTTTTCTTTTCGACGGCCTTTTCAGGCACTTCCTGGCCTGGAAACTGGAAGCCGGTAAATATTTTGCGCGTCTGCTCCTGGATGCTGTCCTGCATCTGGTGGAACATTTTCTGGCTTTGTTCGACGTAGGTGCCCATCATGCTTTGCATGGCCGGCCCCTGAAAATTGAGGAACTGCGCCCACATGTCCTTGCTCATCGTCGGGTTGCCACCGTAGATCGAGTTGGCCTGATCCTGGAGTTTCTTCTGCATGTCGGTGAAGGCATTGATGTTGTTTTCGAGATACTGGCCCATCATGCCCTGCATGGCATTGCCATAAAAACGAATCATGTGCGACAGGATGTCGGAAGAGAACATCGGCGCGCCGCCGGCTTCTTCCTCAAGAATGATTTGCAGCAGGATGCTGCGGGTCAGATCATCGCCCGACTTGGCATCCACCACGCGAAACTCCTCGTGCTTAAGTACCAACTCCTTGACGTCGACGAGTGTGATGTAGGTGCTGGTGCGGGTGTCGTAAAGACGGCGATTCGGATATTTCTTGATGAGACGGACCGGTTCGGTCATATTGTTTCCTCCCCTCGATATTCCCGGCGCCGTCGCTTGATTGAACGCGGCGACGCCGGAGTTACAACTTACTGCAGGTACAGACCACCGTTGATGTTGAGCGTGGCACCCGTCATGTAGCCGGCCAGATCGGAGGCCAGATACGAACACAGGGCGCCCATTTCTTCGGGCTTGGCCAGGCGCTTCATCGGGATGGTGTCGACGATGCTCTTCAGCACATCTTCGCGGATCGCCATCACCATCTTGGTGGCGACATAGCCCGGGGCGATGGCATTCACGGTGACGCCCTTGGTGGCCAGTTCTTGCGCCAGTGCCTTGGTAAAGCCGATCACACCGGCCTTGGCTGCGGAATAGTTGGACTGACCGGCTTGGCCTTTGACGCCGTTAACCGAAGAGATGTTGATGATGCGACCCCAGCCACGAGCGGCCATGTTGGCGGACACTTGCTTGGTCATGTTGAACAGGCTGGTGAGGTTGGTCGAGATGACCGCATCCCACTGGTCCTTTTCCATCTTGGCAAACATCTTGTCGCGGGTGATACCGGCGTTGTTGACCAGGATGTCGATCGGGCCGGCAGCAGCCTCGGCTTCGGCAACCATCTTCTGGCAGTCCTCCAGCGACGAGACGTCACCGGCGACGCAGACGAAGTCCTTGAAACCGGCGTCGGCCATTTCCTTCAGCCACTCGTCCTTGTTGTCGAACTGGGGGTGATAAGCGGCGACGACCTTGTGGCCGTCCTTGGCGAATCCCTGGCAAATGGCGGTGCCGAGGCCGCCCATGGCGCCGGTTACGAAAGCTACGCGTTGAGTCATGATTTTCCTTTCAGTGCTCGTGGTTGATGGTGTAAGAGTATTTCTCCCGGGCTCTTGTAGCTGGCCCTGATTT
>CAJBAP010000427.1 GCA_903950295.1 uncultured Rhodocyclaceae bacterium | reverse complement strand
GCTCGGCACTGATGCCGGAGTAGGCGAAGCGCACGTAGTGCTGCTCCTCGCCGGGGAGCAGGCGGCCGAAGTGCAGACGGGTGCAGAAGCTGACGCCCGTCTGCTCCAGTGCCGCGCGCCGCAACTCGTCGTAGGTCGCGAAGCCCATGCGTTCCATGAGGCTGGTCACGTTGGGGTACAGGTAGAAGGTGGCCTCCGGGCGGAAGCAGGCGACGCCGGGGATCTCGTTGAGGATGTCGACGGCCGCGTCACGACGCTCCCGGAGGATGCGCACGATCTCGCGTGGCTCCGCCTGCTCGCCGGTGAGGCCCTCCAGGGCGCCGTACTGGACGAAGTGATTCGAGCAGCTCTCGTCGTTGACGTTGAGCTTGGCGATCACGTCGACGATCCACTGCGGCCCGACCGCGGCGCCAAGGCGCCAGCTCTCCCAAGAGCTCCCGAACTCCCCAGAACGCGCGCTCTCCGCAATCGCCACGCAATTCATCGAGCAAACCGGCACCGCGTCCGGCAGCAGTGGCGAAACCATCTACCCAGACCCCGCGCAAACCGACGCCTTCCAGGCCGGCGGCACGAACTGACAAGCCTGGGCGTCATGCGCCATTGGCTGTCGAGGCACAGTCAAGCATCAAGCTGCAGAAGGCACTGGCTGATACCGGTCTGGGTTCGCGCCGCGAAATCGAAGAGTGGATCGCTGCCGGGCGTATTCATGTCAATGGCGAACCGTCCCATCTGGGGCAGCGCATCGTGGCCACCGACAAGGTCAAGGTGGGTGGCCGACTGGTCAATCTCCATTTTTCGGAGCGCGTACCGCGCGTGCTGCTCTACCACAAGCCTGAAGGCGAGATCGTGTCACGCGATGACCCCCAGGGCAGGCCTAGTGTATTTAATGCGCTGCCACGCCTGCGCGGCAGTCGCTGGATTGCCATCGGCCGGCTCGATTTCAATTCCTGTGGCTTGCTGTTGTTCACCACCGATGGTGAGTTGGCCAACCGCCTGATGCACCCCCGTTATGGCATTGACCGTGAATATGCAGTGCGTGTCCTCGGCGAAGTCAGTGAAGCCGCCCTCAAGCAACTGACCGATGGCATCGAGCTCGAAGATGGCATTGCCAAGTTCATCCGTTTGCGTCCGGCCGGCGGGGAGGGGGCCAACCACTGGTACAACGTGACGCTGGATGAGGGACGTAACCGTGAAGTGCGGCGCATGTTCGATGCGGTCGGCGTCACGGTCAGTCGTCTGATGCGAGTACGTTACGGGCCGATTGTGCTGCCATCCAACCTGAAACGTGGGCAAAGTCGAGAACTGACGCCCGACGAGATAAAAATGCTGCTGAAAAGTCTGCAGGGGGTGGAAACAGTGCCGACATAGGCTGAGCTTACTGCCGAGAAGCCGTGCCGGGCGTTTACTTTATCGTCATTCGCCTTGTATAATCATCGGCTTTCCAGCGCCTCGCGTTGCGTGGTGGGCGGAAATCGGAGTAATGGCGAAGAATGGGCAGTCTGCCCATTTTTTTTTGCGGTGTCGGAAAGTATATGGCGGATCTTCAGGCGTTAATTGAGCAGACGGTAGCCGGGTTGGGCTATGAACTCGTGGACTTCGAGACGAGTCCGCGCGCGCGTCTGCTCCGGGTCTTTATCGACCGCTTGCCGGCCCCCATACCTGCGCCGGTGGCTGAAGATCCGGGAGTCAACGCTGTCAGCGGCGGGATCACGGTAGAAGACTGTTCAGCGGTCAGTCATCAACTGACGCGGGTGTTTACGGTCGAAAACATCGATTACGACCGTCTCGAGGTTTCCTCTCCCGGGATGGACCGTCCGTTGAAAAAACCGGCTGATTATGAACGGTTCGTTGGCCACGAGTTGCAGATGAAGCTGCGGATTCCCGAGGGTGCTGGTACGCAAGGCGCATCAGGCGCCCAGCGCAACTTCTCCGGCGTGATTCTCGGCCTGGTCGAGAATCGCTTGCGCCTGAAAGTTGAGGAAACCGAGCGGGAGTTTGCGCTCGACAATATCGAGAAGGCACGTCTCGTGCCGAAGTTTTGACAGAAATTAATCGGAAAATGAGTGGGAGATTGAAATGAGTCGCGAATTGCTTCTATTGGTCGATGCCCTGGCGCGGGAAAAGAATGTCGACAAGGACATCGTCTTCGGTGCTCTCGAACTTGCACTGGCTTCAGCGACCAAGAAGCGTATCCACGACGAAGCCGATGTGCGCGTCGAGATCGATCGCGAAACCGGTACCCATGAGGCTTTTCGCCGCTGGCTGGTACTGGATGACGAAGAAGTCGAAATTCCTGCCCAGCAGATCGGTCTGACCGACGCACGCGAACAGGTATCCGATGTGCAGCTCGATGAGTACATCGAAGAAGCGCTCGAGCCGATTGATTTTGGCCGTATCGGTGCGCAGGCTGCGAAACAGGTGATTCTGCAGAAAATCCGCGATGCCGAACGCGAGCAGGTACTGAACGACTTTCTCGATCGCAAGGAGCATCTGGTTACCGGCACCATCAAACGCATGGAGCGCGGCAATGCCATCGTCGAGGCCGGTCGCATCGAGGCGCTGTTGCCGCGCGATCAGATGATCCAGAAAGAGAACTTGCGTCCCGGCGACCGGGTGCGAGCCTGGCTGATGAAGATTGACCGCAATGCGCGTGGACCGCAGCTGATCTTGTCGCGTACGGCGCCGCAATTCATCATGAAACTGTTCGAACTCGAGGTACCCGAGATCGAGGATGGTTTGCTGGAGATCAAATCTGCCGCACGCGATTCCGGTGTGCGCGCCAAGATTGCAGTCAAGTCGAACGATCCGCGTGTCGATCCGATTGGCACCTGTGTCGGCATGCGTGGTTCGCGCGTGACGGCCGTAACCAATGAGCTTTCCGGCGAACGTGTCGACATCGTGCTGTGGTCAGCTGACCCGGCACAGTTCGTCATTGGTGCGCTGGCGCCGGCCGAGGTGAATTCCATCATGGTCGATGAGGAAAGGCACAGCATGGATGTGGTGGTGGATGAAGCCAACCTCGCCATCGCCATCGGTCGTAGCGGACAGAACGTTCGACTCGCCTCTGAATTGACCGGTTGGACCATCAATCTGATGACGGTCGAGGAGTCCCAGGAAAAGCAGCAGCAAGAAACCGCCAGCACCCGTCAGTTGTTCATCGACAAGTTGGATGTGGACGCGGAAGTTGCGGAAATTCTCGTCCATGAAGGTTTCTCGACGCTGGAGGAAATTGCCTACGTACCGCTGGCCGAAATGCTCGAAATTCAGGCGTTCGACGAGGCGACTGTGAATGAACTGCGTGATCGTGCCCGCAACATCTTGCTGACGGAAGCCATCGTCAATGAGGAGGAACTGGAAAAGGTTGCCGATGATCTGCTCAATCTCGAGGGCATGGATCGGCCATTGGCGGCGAAGCTTGCCAGGCAGGATATTTTTGACCGCGAAGGTCTGGCCGATCTGGCCGTGGATGAGTTGGTGGAAATGACGGGTATCGACGAGGAGCGGGCTAAGTCTTTGATTACGGTCGCACGCGCTCACTGGTTCGCCGTTGCAGACCAGTAAGAGTAAAGAGGAGGCGATATGTCAGCCCAAATGAGTGTTTCCCAATTCGCCGCGGAGCTGAAAATGCCGCCGATGGCCCTGATCGAGCAGCTTGCCAAGGCGGGTGTGGTCAAGCAGACCAGCACGGACACGCTGTCCGAGCAGGACAAGACCCGTCTGCTCGATTTTCTGCGCAAGTCGCATGGCGAGACGGCGCCCAAGGCCAAGATTACCCTGACGCGGAAGCAGACGACTGAAATCAAGTCAGCCGATTCCTCTGGCAAGGCGCGCACGATTCAGGTCGAGGTGCGCAAGAAGCGTACTTTCGTCAAGCGCGATACCGAGGTGGCCGCCGAGATCCCGGTGCTAGTGCCGGAACCGGTGCCGGAACCAGTTCCGGAGCCGATCCCGGTCCCGGTCCAGGTGCTAGTGCCGGAAGTCGAGTCGGGTAGCAGGTCGGTTGTCAGTCCCGAACAAACCGCTTTGCGTGAGCACGAATCCAAGCGTCAGGCCGAGCTTGCGTCGATACAGGCTGCCGAGCTGAAGGAAAAACATGTGCGCGAGCTACGTGTTCGTGCCGAGGCTGGAGCTCGTATGGCCCAGCAACAAGCCCATGCAGAGGCTGCCACAGTCCAGCAGGGTACGCAGCCAGCATCCCCGGATGCGGGTGGGGCGGCGCCAGTTTCCGGCACGCTGCACAAGCCGGCCGGCAAAGCCGCCGATGCACCGCGCAAGTCGGAGAAGAAACCCGAACCGGGCAAGTCGGCTGCCGCGCTAAAGAGCGAAGCAGATCGTAACCGCCGTGGCGGCCTCAAGACACGTGGCGACACGGGTGGCGGAACCGCCGGTTGGCGTGGTGGTCCGAAACAGGGTGGCCGCCATGGGCGCCATCATGTGGAAGAACGTGCCGCGCCCCAAGCCGTCGAGCAAGTGATCCGCGATGTCCATATTCCAGAGACCATTTCAGTGGCTGACTTGGCGCACAAGATGTCGGTCAAGGCCACCGAGGTCATCAAGACACTGATGAAGATGGGCATGATGGTGACCATCAACCAGCATCTGGATCAGGAAACGGCGATGATCGTTGTCGAAGAACTCGGCCACAAGGCATTCGCCGCAAAACTCGACGATCCCGATGCCTTCCTCGATGACGAGAGTACCGAACACCATGACGCCGAGCTGTTGCCGCGCGCACCGGTAGTGACGGTGATGGGTCACGTTGACCACGGCAAGACCTCGCTGCTCGACTACATCCGCCGTGCCAAGGTGGCGGCAGGCGAGGCTGGCGGCATTACCCAGCACATTGGTGCCTATCACGTCGAAACCCCTCGCGGCATGGTGACTTTCCTCGACACACCGGGACACGCGGCCTTTACGGCCATGCGCGCGCGCGGTGCCAAGGCGACCGACATCGTGATTCTGGTGGTGGCTGCCGACGATGGCGTGATGCCGCAGACGAAGGAAGCCATTCACCACGCCAAGGCCGGCAACGTGCCGCTGGTGGTGGCGATGAACAAGATCGACAAACCGGACGCCAATGCCGAGCGCCTGCGCCAGGAACTGGTTGTCGAGGGTGTGGTTCCCGAGGAGTTCGGTGGCGACGTGCCTTTCGTTGCGGTTTCCGCCAAGACTGGTGAAGGCATCGATGCCTTGCTGGAAAACGTGCTGTTGCAGGCCGAAGTGCTCGAGTTGAAGGCGCCGCGGGCTGCGCTGGCCAAGGGGCTGGTGATCGAGGCGCGTCTTGACAAGGGCAAGGGCCCGGTGGCCACGGTGCTGGTGCAGTCAGGCACCCTGAAGCGCGGCGACGTATTGTTGTGTGGCCAGGTATTTGGCCGTGTGCGCGCCATGCTTGATGAAACCGGTCGTTCGGTTGAAGAGGCCGGACCGTCCATTCCCGTCGAGATCCAGGGTTTGTCCGACGTACCTGCCGCAGGTGACGAGGCAATGGCGCTGGCCGATGAGCGCAAGGCGCGCGAAATCGCCTTGTTCCGTCAGGGCAAGTTCCGTGACGTGCGCCTGGCCAAGCAGCAGGCGGCCAAGCTCGAAAACATGTTCGACCAGATGGGCGAGGGCGAGACCAAGTCGCTGGCGCTGATCATCAAGGCGGATGTGCAGGGCTCTCAGGAAGCTCTGGCGCAGTCACTTGTCAAGCTTTCGACCGCCGAGGTCAAGGTCAACGTCATTCACGCGGGGGTCGGTGGCATTTCCGAATCCGACGTCAACCTGGCGCAGGCGTCCAAGGCGGTCATCATCGGCTTCAATACGCGCGCCGATGCCGGCGCCCGCAAGGCTGCCGAGAGTTTTGGTGTCGATATTCGCTACTACACCATCATCTATGAGGCAGTCGATGAGGTGAAGGCCGCAATGTCCGGCATGCTGTCGCCCGAGAAGCGCGAGAACATGCTTGGCACGGTCGAGATTCGTCAGGTTTTTCGTGTTCCCAAGGTGGGTGCGGTGGCCGGTTGCATGGTGCTGTCGGGTGTCGTCAAGCGTGGCGCCCATGTACGACTGTTGCGCGAGAACGTCGTTATCCATACCGGCGAACTCGAGTCGCTCAAGCGCTTCAAGGACGATGCGCGCGAGGTCAGGGAAGGTTTCGAGTGCGGTCTGTCATTGAAGAACTTCAACGACATCAACGAAGGCGACCAGCTCGAGATATTCGAGATTCAGGAAGTCGCCCGCACACTGTGATGACGCGGTAAAAGTCGGCGATGGCGACACGGCACTCCAGCGCACATGGTTTTGCGCGCACTGACCGCATTACCGAGCAGATCCGTCGCGATCTCTCGGAGTTGTTGCGGCAGGTCAAGGATCCGCGCGTCGCGCATCTGTTGCCGCTCGTCACCATCACGGACGTTGAAATCACCGCCGATTACACCCATGCCAAGGTTTTTTACACCTCACTGGCAGAGGCAGAGCGTGCCACCGAGATTGCCAAGGGCTTGCGCCACGCCGCCGGTTATTTGCGCCGCGAGCTTGGTCGTCGCCTGCGTATCCACCACATCCCCGAATTGCACTTTACCTTCGATGCTTCCGTCGAACGCGGGACGCGTCTGTCGCGACTGATCGACGAAGTCGTAGCTGCCGATATGGCTGCCGACACTGAAGTGGCTGACATTCGGGAGCAATGAACGCCCCGCGTCGTCCGCCACGCCGCAAGGTTGATGGCGTGTTGTTGCTTGATAAGCCCCTTGGAATAACCTCGAATGCCGCTTTGCAAAAGGCGCGCTGGCTGCTCAATGCAGCCAAGGCGGGGCATACGGGAACGCTTGATCCCTTGGCCACCGGTTTGCTGCCATTGTGCTTTGGCGAGGCAACCAAATTTGCCGGCGAACTACTCGATGCCGACAAGGCTTATCACGCGACGGTCCGGCTGGGTATCACCACTGATACCGCCGATGCCGAAGGGCGGGTGCTGGTCACGCGACCGGTGACCGCAGGAGAAGCCGAGGTACGCGCACTGTTGCCACGTTTTGTCGGCACCCAGCATCAGGTGCCACCGATGCATTCGGCGCTGAAACGTGACGGGGTACCACTTTACGAGCTGGCGCGACAGGGCATCGAGGTGGAGCGGGTGCCGCGCCAAATTACCATTCATTCCCTTGAGTTTCTTGGCTGGTCGGGCGACGGCTTTGATCTGGCCGTGGCGTGCAGCAAGGGTACTTACATTCGTACCCTGGCTGCCGATATTGGTATGGCACTTGGCTGCGGCGCTCATCTTGCGGCACTGCGCCGTACGCGTGTCGGAACGCTGGAGGTGGCAAATGCCGTGCTGCTCGAGCAGTTCGAGGCGACACCGGTAGATGAGCGCGAAAAGTTGCTGTTACCTGCGGATGCGTTGCTGGCCGAACTGCCTGTGGTGCAATTGAGTGACCAGGACGTGACGCATTTGCTGCTGGGGCAGGCCGTGCGTTGGGCCGGTACGCCGTCCTGCCGCTGCCGACTTTCTGGCCCGCAGGGTTTCATTGGTATGGGTGAATTTACCGCCGATGGCTGGTTAAAACCGAAGCGCCTGGTGGCCAGTGCATGAATGGCTAAAAACCAGCACAACTGATTGAATAATTTGGGTTGCGGCGGTTATAATCCGCGTCCTCGTCGCCAAGCGGCGGGCTTTAGTCTTCATGGGTGCAGTGCTCTATCAAACCGGGGCGGCACCTGATTCCCATCCACCAGCGTTTGAAAGAAAGTCATATGGCCATCACTACCGCCGCAAGGGCGAAAACTGTTTCCGATTTCCAGCGCGCCCAAGGCGACACCGGGTCCCCCGAAGTACAAGTTGCATTGCTGACCGCACGCATCAATGACCTGACCGGCCACTTCAAGGCGCACGTCAAGGATCATCATTCCCGTCGTGGTCTGCTCAAGATGGTGAGCCAGCGCCGCAAGATGCTTGACTATCTCAAGAGCCGGAACGTCGACAGCTATCGTGCGCTGATCGAGCGTCTTGGCCTGCGCAAATAAACTTGCTGAATCATTGCCGGTCCGCGCTGTGCGCGTACCCCGATTGACACGCCGGCGCGGACCTGGGCTCAGGTTGCGCCGGCTTTATTTTTGAGAGGAATCGTTGTGCTGACACCCATCAAGAAAAGCTTTACCTACGGCGCGCATACCGTGACGCTGGAAACTGCCGAGATCGCCCGGCAATCGACCGGTGCCGTGCTTGTGAACGTCGATGACACCGTGATCCTTGCCACCGTGGTTGCCAAGGATAGTGCCAAGGCGGGACAGGATTTCTTCCCGCTGACCGTAGACTACGTCGAAAAAGTGTATGCCGCCGGTCGTATCCCCGGTGGATTCTTCAAGCGCGAAGGTCGCCCCTCCGAAAAGGAGACCCTGACATCGCGCCTGATCGATCGTCCGATCCGCCCGTTGTTCCCTGAAGGCTTCTACAACGAAGTCCAGGTCATCATTCACGTGCTCTCGAGCAATCCTGAAGTCGATCCCGATATCCCCGCAATGCTCGGCGCTTCCGCTGCCCTGGCGATCTCCGGTATTCCCTTCGATGGCCCGATCGGCGCCGCACGTGTTGGTTATATCGATGGCCAGTACATCCTCAACCCCACGTTCAGCCAGTTAGCCGAAAGCCAGCTCAATCTGGTGGTCGCCGGTACCGCCTCCGCCGTGTTGATGGTTGAATCCGAAGCCAAGCAACTGTCCGAGGAAGTGATGCTTGGTGCCGTCGTGTTTGGTCACGACCAGATGCAAACCGCCATCAAGGTCATCAACGAACTGGTCGAAGTAGCTGGCAAGCCTGAATGGAACTGGCAGGCGCCGGCCAAAGACGAAGCCCTGATTGCCAAGGTTGCCGCACTGGCCGAAGCAGACCTGCGCGAGGCCTATCGCACCACCAGCAAGCAGGAGCGCACGCAAAAGTGCCGCGATGTCTCGAAGAAGACCATCGAGGCACTGTGCACCGGTGAAGGCGCACCCGATGCCACGGCGATCGGCAACCTGATTTTCGAAATCGAAGCCAAGATCGTGCGCAGCCAGATTCTCAATGGCGAGCCGCGTATCGACGGTCGCGACACGCGTACCGTGCGCCCGATCACGATTCGTTCCGGCGTATTGCCGCGCACGCACGGTTCTGCCTTGTTCACCCGTGGCGAAACTCAGGCACTGGTCATTGCCACGCTGGGTACGGGTCGCGACGAGCAGATCATCGACGCCTTGCAGGGCGAATACCGCGACCGCTTCATGCTCCACTACAACATGCCGCCCTTCGCCACTGGCGAAACCGGTCGTGTCGGCAGCCCGAAGCGTCGTGAGATCGGCCACGGTCGTCTCGCCAAGCGTGCTCTGATCGCCGCGCTGCCGTCTGCCGAAGAGTTCGGCTACTCGATGCGCGTGGTTTCGGAAATTACCGAATCGAACGGTTCTTCTTCGATGGCTTCCGTCTGCGGTGGTTCGCTTGCCCTGATGGATGCCGGCGTGCCGTTGAAGGCGCACGTGGCCGGCATCGCCATGGGCCTGATCAAGGATGGCAATCGCTTTGCCGTGCTGACCGATATTCTTGGCGACGAAGATCACCTTGGCGACATGGACTTCAAGGTGGCCGGTACGACCAATGGCGTGACTGCCCTGCAGATGGACATCAAGATTCAGGGCATCACCAAGGAAATCATGCAAGTTGCACTGGCGCAAGCCAAGGAAGCGCGCCTGCACATTCTTGGCATCATGGATGCGTCGATGTCTGGGGCTCGTCAGGAGGTTTCCGATTACGCTCCGCGCATGATCACCATCAAGATCAACCCGGAAAAAATCCGCGATGTGATCGGCAAAGGTGGTGCGACGATCCGTGGCCTGACCGAGGAAACCGGTTGTGTCATCGATATCGAGGATGATGGCACCGTGACGATTTCATCGGTCAATTCCGATGCAGCCCAAGTGGCCAAGAGACGTATCGAAGACATCACCGCCGAAGTCGAAGTCGGCAAGGTCTATGAAGGTACGGTATTGCGTCTGCTGGACTTCGGTGCGATCGTCCAAATCCTGCCGGGCAAAGATGGCCTGCTGCACATCTCGCAGATTGCCAACGAGCGCGTCAATGCGGTATCTGACCGTTTGAAGGAAGGTCAGGCCGTGCGCGTGAAGGTTATCGAAACTGATGACAAGGGACGCGTGCGTTTGTCGATGAAAGCGCTGCTGGTCGAGACCAACAGCGAAGCCCCTGCCCAATAAAGTCGGGTGCTGCAAACAACAAAAAAGGACGCATTAGCGTCCTTTTTTGTTTGGGTTGGTCATCCGCTATTGGCTTTTACAGCCTCACTTGGCCATTTGTTTTTCGCGTCTTTCCTCTAGTTCTTTGCAGTCGATGCACAAGGTCGCTGTTGGGCGTGCTTCGAGCCGCTTCAAGCCGATCTCGACGCCACAGCCGTCGCAGTAACCATACTCACCGCCCTCGATGCGAGCAATAGATTCATCGATCTTCTTGATCAGCTTGCGCTCACGATCGCGGTTACGTAGTTCGAGCGCGATGTCGGATTCCTGGCTCGCTCGATCATTAGGGTCGGCAAATACGGTTGCTTCATCCTGCATGGTATGCACCGTACGTTCGATATCGCCTGCCAGCTCCTGCTTCAGAGCTTCGAGAATTTGCCGGAAATGCGCCAATTGCTTGGCGCTCATGTACTCCTCGCCTCGCTTCGGTGTGTAGGGAGGAAATTGTTTGTGCAGAAAGTCTTCAGCCATCTTGTCTGTCCGCTCGGCAAAAAGACGTCGTTATAAACCAAACATACGGCTGCCGCAAGTTTTTACTGCGCGGCATTGACCATGAAACCTCCGGTCAGTAGAATGCGCGCTCCTCGGGGTGTAGCGCAGCCCGGTAGCGCGCTTGCTTTGGGAGCAAGATGTCGAAGGTTCGAATCCTTTCACCCCGACCAGGCGGCTGTATCTCCGGAACCGCTCGACGGACCGCCCGTAGCTCAACCGGATAGAGCACCGGCCTTCTAAGCCGGGGGTTGTGAGTTCGAGTCTCGCCGGGCGGACCAAGATATTCGATAATGTCCGATTGTGTATATTAAGTTTTGAAACTGGGCTGTGGTTCAGTTGGAGTTGTTAGAGTCTCGAAATTTGATAGCGATACT
>CAJBAP010000426.1 GCA_903950295.1 uncultured Rhodocyclaceae bacterium | reverse complement strand
CTGCGCTCTGATTCGGTCTTGTTGGACATCATGTTCCTTTCAATGGCATGGCGTACTCTGGTTGCCGTCCCGTCAGGGCCGACTTTTGTAGCAAAAGTGTTAAAAGTTTCATCAGGCCAGGTACTCCCGGATCTCGGCCAGCACCGCATCAAATGTGGCGGCCAGTTGTTCGGCGCTGGCGATGGCGTCCGGGCTTGCTGCGCGGGCGGCGGCGGCGGTGACCTGCGCCTGCACCTGCAACGCGAGGGCTATCACGTTGCCGCCGGTGCCCTTTGCCGTATGCGCAAGGAAGGCCAGTTGCTCCATGTCACCCGCTGCGGCCGCAGCCCGAATCAGCGCCGGGGCTCCGGCATGGGTTTTCAGGGTAATGCCGAGCAATTTTGGGATGAACTCCGGGCGGTCGGCGTAGCGACGCTCGAACTGTTCCCAGTCAATCATCGTGCTCTGGCCGGGTAGTGCGGCGGGTGGCGAATGAGATGTGACCGTCGTCGCAGAGGCGCACCGGGCGTGGCGCAGAATGATCCCGACCAGTGGCCCCAGGTCGAGCGGTTTGGTGATGGTGTCCACCATGCCGGCGGCGCGACATTTTGCGTGTTCGGCGGGCAGGACGTGCGCCGTCTGGCCGATTACCGGCAATGCCGGGGCGATAACGCGAATCTGCCGTGTGGCCTCGAAGCCATCCATCTCGGGCATTTGCACATCCATCAGCACCAGATCAAATCGGGCTGGATCACGGGTGACGGCCTCGACGGCCAGCCGGCCATTGCCGACCGTCTCCAGTTCCACGCCTTCGCGGGTCAGCATGTCACTCAGGACGAACAGATTGACCTCGTTGTCATCGGCGGCCAGGATGCGCAGACCTTTCAGGCGCGGCCCTGCGGAAACCACCGCAAAAGACCCTGTCGCCGCCATCTTGACGGCTGCCGTGGTTTCGCTGCAGGGCAGGTGCAGTTCAAAGGTGCTGCCGCTACCTGCTGTGCTGGAGGCCTGAATATCGCCTCCCATCAGGCGCGCCAGATGCCGGCTGATCGTCAATCCCAGCCCGGAGCCGCCATACTTGCGCGTGGTGCTGCTGTCGGCCTGCTGGAAGGGGGTAAAGAGCGCATCCATCTGCGCGGGCGTCATGCCGATGCCGGTATCGGTGACACGGAACACCAGTTCTCCGTCGTCACGCAGTGCCGCAAGGCGTACTTCGCCGTGCGCGGTGAATTTGATAGCGTTGGAGAGCAGGTTGAGCAGAATCTGGGCGATGCGCGTCGGGTCGGACAGGATGGCGGCAGGCAGATCGGGCGCCTTTTCCGCGAAGAGTGTCAGACCTTTCTCTGCGGCCCGTTCCGCAAGCGACTTCACCGCCGCATCGGCGCTGTAGCCCGGATCGACGGGAACAGATTCGACGGCGAGTTTGCCGGCCTCGATCTTGGACAGGTCGAGAATATCGTTGATGATGACCAGAAGCAGATTGCCCGATTCAAGGATGCGGGCGAAGGTCTCCTGGGTTTTGCCACGTCCGATGGAGTCGCGATAGCCGATCTGCGCCATGCCCAGCACGCCGTTCAGCGGCGTGCGGATTTCGTGGCTCATGTTGGCGAGGAACTCGCTCTTGGTTCGCGCCAGCAGTTCGGCTTCGGCGCGGGCGGCTTCGCGCGCATGCTCGACGGCCTGGCGCTGCGTGTTGTCGGAAAAGCTCATGACCGCCCCGATCAAGGCATCACCCCATTGCATCGGATGGATGGCAACGGTGACCGGCAGCGGGCGGCCATCGGCACGCCAGAAGGTTTCATTGTCCGCGCGCAACGGTTGTCCGGTGCGGATCGCCATGTCCAGGTGGCAGGGCGTCTGCGCGGTGGCCGTGGGCTCATGCGGGCAGTGGATTGCGGCGTGCGCGTTGCGACCGATAAGTTCTACGGGCGCATAGCCGAGCATTGTGCAGGCAGCAGAGTTGACCAGATTGATGCGTCCCGTTATGTCCAGTTGCAGCATGCCGTCGGCACTCGATTCGATGACCAGGCGGGTTTGCGCAGCGGCGGCGGCCAGGCCCGCCTCGGCACGGCGTCGCATGATGATCGACCACAGGTCGTTGCTGATCAATTGCAGTTCTCTGACATCCGCGTCGTCGTAATCCGTCGCCTTGTTGCCAACGCCGATCAGCATACGCACCTTGCCGCTTTCAATGACCGGTACGCCAAGATGGCGAACCAGGTGGGCGTGGCCCTCCGGATAGCCTTTGCGCTCCGCCAAAGCCTGGTAGTCGTTGTGAATGGCCGGAAGGTGGGTGCGCACCGCATCGGCCCAGACACCCGCCGCCGAAACCGGGTAGTGGTTGTCATGGGTGGCCGTGCAGTGCTTGAGCGTGCCCTGTGACCAGGTGCCGAGCGTGAGGGTTTCATGGTCATCATTGACGAAGTGGATGTAGCCGATCTCACTGTCCGTGAGCCGAACCGCCTCCTCGATGCCCAGTTGCAGAATTTCGTGCTCGTCAAGCCCGGCTGCCTTCTGGCTCAAGGCGAGCATCGCCGACAGCCGCTGATCGGTGGTGCGCAGACGATTATTG
>CAJBAP010000425.1 GCA_903950295.1 uncultured Rhodocyclaceae bacterium | reverse complement strand
CGCATGGGGATAATGGTCTTGAGGCTTCACCGCTACCCTTTCTGCTCTATGCCGACGAAGGCAAGCATGGTGTGCTTCGCGCGCACCTCGCAAGAGCGAATCCTCACTGGAAATTGCTTGCAGGGCAATCAGAATGTCTGGTGGTTTTCCGGGGAGCCGATGGATATGTCACCCCATCGTGGTACCCAAGCAAAGCAGAAACCCACAAAGTAGTTCCGACATGGAATTACGCAATGGTACAGGTCTGGGGCATCCCTTCCGTGACTGAGGATGCAGCATGGCTACGAAGGCAGTTGGATGACCTGACGATGTTTCATGAAAAGTCACGGCCGCAGCCATGGTCTGTCAGCGATGCTCCCACAGATTACATTGCCGGTCAGATGAAAGCCATTATCGGCATCGAGATTCCCATCGGGCGAATCGAAGGGAAGTGGAAGATGAGCCAGAACAAGGATGGTGCTGATCGGGAAGGTGTTATCAAGGGAATGCGATCAGCTGCAGACCCACACCAGAATGCTGCAGTCGCGGACCTTGTAGGACGCCGCTAGATCAATCGTCCGCTTAGGGCATATCCTTGCCGTCCCGCCAGCGCCGTCAACTCTCGACCATCTTGCGGATCACGCTGTTGAAGGGCGCGATCCATTCGGCGGCGAACTGGTTGTCGCAGGCGTTGATCTCGGCGATGGCGCGCACCAGTGAGCGCGTTTGGCCACGGTGGCTGTGCTTGAGTGTCACCGCCTCAAAGGCGTCGACGATGGCGAGGATCTTGGCACCCGGGCAGATGGCAGGGGCTTTCAGGCCTGCCGGGTAGCCGCCGCCATCCAGCATTTCGTGGTGCTGAGCAACCATTTCTGCCGCAGCTTCCCAGCCGGGCATGCGCTGCAGCAGGCCGGCGGATTGGCCGGGGTGCTCGCGCAGCAACTGCTTGTCCGCGTCGGTGAGCTTGCCCACCTTGAGCCAGACGGATTCGGGCGCGAACATCATGCCGATATCGTGCAGATAGACGGCTGCCTGGAGCTGCGTCGCATCCACCGGGCTACCGGCGGCCTGGTTGGTTTCCTGGGCAAGGCGCAGGATGCGGTCGGTGCGACCCTTGAACAGCGGTGAGCGCGATTCAAACTGTAGTGCCAGGTTGTGAAAGAAGTTCAGATCGGCAGGCAGGTCGGTTTTAGGGGGTTGGGTGAAAGCTTCGTTCCCCGCAAGCAGCGGCTTGAAGCCCGTCACCGTTTCGATGGTACGGGCAGCACGTCTAGCCAGTTCATCTGGTTTGGCGGTGGCCATGCCTTCCAGGCCGCCCACCAGTTCGGGCAGCTTCAGGTGTTCGACTGAGCGACCGGTGGATAGAGCCTCCATGCTCAATTCGAGGCGGTCGAGCGCCAGCAGGGTCACCTCGGGCAGCATGCCGGAAAAGGCGATTTCGCCATCGCGACAACGCGACAGCACGCTCTCGATCGGGTGGCAGATCATCACGCCGATATCCACCTTGCAGATGGCGGCATCGCCCTTGATGGTGTGGAGCGAACGGAACAGGCGGGCGATGAGCGCGCGGTCAGTCGGATTCTTCCGCAGTGCGGCAATATCGCGCTCGATGCCGGGTATCTGATCTTCCAGGTTCTCGATAAATTCCTGCAGGGCTTCGCGGTCGGTCACGCGCGGTTGCAGCAGGGCGATCAGGTCGGCCATGGTGTCAGTCCTCAATCAAAGAATCGGTACGCCCTGCTCTTCGCCCTGCTCATACACCACGTTGGCACGGCCGACGATCAGGGGGTCGAGCGGGCCGATGCGGTCGTGGTCCTTGTTCTTGTAGGGCAGGCGGTGCAGGATATAACGCATGGCGTTGAGTCGCGCGCGCTTCTTGCAGTCCGATTTGATCACCGTCCAGGGCGCGTCAGCGGTGTCGGTGTAGAAGAACATTGCTTCCTTGGCCTTGGTGTAGCTGTCCCATTTATCGAGCGAGGCCAAGTCGATCGGCGACAGCTTCCATTGCTTGAGCGGGTGCACCTTGCGCTCCTTGAAGCGACGGCGCTGCTCATCGCGCGAGACCGAGAACCAGAACTTGATGAGGTGGGT
>CAJBAP010000424.1 GCA_903950295.1 uncultured Rhodocyclaceae bacterium | reverse complement strand
CCAGTTCTTCGGGTCGTGGTAGCGCAGGAATGCCTTCTGCAACTTGCGCTGGCGCCCGCCACGCACGACGGCCACATCTTCTGAGCTGGCTGATACGCGCTTGAGCGGATTCTTGCCGGTATGCCACATGCCGGTGGCGATGGCCAGCGGTGTGGGCAGGAAGGTCTGCACCTGGTCGAGGCGGAATCCGTTTTTCTTCAGCCAGACGGCCAGTTCCAGCATGTCGGTATCGGTCGTGCCAGGATGTGCGGCGATGAAGTAGGGGATCAGGTACTGTTCCTTGCCGGCGGCCTGCGAGGCGGCTTCGAACATCCGCTTGAATTTGTCGTAGCTACCCATGCCGGGCTTCATCATCTTCGAGAGCGGGCCGGTTTCGGTATGCTCGGGTGCGATCTTCAGGTAGCCGCCGACATGGTGGGTGACCAGTTCCTTGATGTATTCGGGCGAGCGTACCGCCAGGTCGTAGCGCAGCCCTGAGCCGATCAGGATCTTCTTGATGCCCGGCAGTTGCCGTGCCTTGCGGTAGAGCGCAATCAGCGGGGCATGATCGGTATCGAGGTTGTCGCAGATGTCGGGATAGACGCACGACAGGCGGCGGCACGCGCTTTCGATCTTTTCATCCTTGCACGCCATGCGGTACATGTTGGCGGTCGGGCCGCCGAGGTCGGAGATGACACCGGTAAAGCCCGGTGTCTTGTCGCGGATGTCCTCGATCTCTTGCAGGATCGACGCTTCGGAACGGCTCTGGATGATGCGGCCTTCGTGTTCGGTGATCGAGCAGAAGGTGCAGCCGCCGAAGCAGCCGCGCATGATGTTGATTGAAAAACGGATCATCTCCCACGCCGGTATCTTCGCGTCGCCATAGCTCGGATGCGGTGCGCGGGCATAGGACAGGCCGAAGACGTAGTCCATCTCGGCAGTGGTGAGTGGCAGCGGAGGCGGGTTGAGCCACAAATCACGCGTGCCGTGCCGTTGCACCAGCGCACGGGCATTGCCGGGGTTGGATTCGAGATGGAAGATGCGTGAGGCGTGGGCGTAGAGCACTGGATCGGCTTTGACTGCCTCGAAAGCCGGCAGGCGGATGGCCGTCTGGCTGCGCGCGACACGAGGCATGAATTTCACTACTGCCGTCCCGCCAGTGCCGACTTTTGTGGCTAGGGATTCATCCGTTTCAAGCCACGTAGCATCAGGCTTCCAGCCGGCTGGCACCATGAAAGCCGTGCCGCGCAGATCACGGATGGTGGCAATGGCTTCGCCCCTGGCGAGGCGGTGCGTCAGTTCGACCAGTGCGCGCTCGGCATTGCCGAACAGCAAAATGTCAGCTTTGCTGTCGGCCAGCACCGAGCGGCGTACCGTATCCGACCAGTAGTCGTAATGGGCAATGCGACGCAGGCTCGCCTCGATGCCGCCAATGACGACAGGGACGCCGGCAAACGCTTCGCGTGCGCGCTGGGCATAGACGATGACGGCGTGATCGGGGCGTTTGTTCGGGGCGGCGTCGGGCGTGTAGGCGTCGTCGGAGCGGATCTTGCGGTCGGCGGTGTAGCGATTGACCATCGAATCCATGTTGCCGGCGGTGATGCCGAAGTACAGGGCGGGCTTGCCCAGTCGGCGGAAGTCGTCGGGTGACGTCCAGTCCGGTTGCGCGATGATGCCGACGCGAAAGCCTTGTGCCTCAAGCAGGCGACCGACCAGCGCCATGCCGAAGCTGGGATGGTCGATGTAGGCGTCGCCAGTGACAAGGATGATGTCGCACTCGTCCCAGCCGAGTGCATCCATCTCGGTGCGGGACATCGGCAGGAAAGGCGCAATGCCAAAGCGCTTGGCCCAATAAGGACGATAAGCCGTGAGGCTTTTGACAGCTTGCATTGACGGAGTTTACAGCCTGATCCGGCTTTGACTGGGCACGTGCCGCGCCAGAAAGCCCATTTGGTCAACCAGGATGTTGCGGTTGCAGAGGATCAGGTATTCCGCTTTATTGGGTACGTAAGGTGCGTACAGGAGCTGCATGCTGGCCTGCTCGGGGGTGCGACCGCTTTTTCTCTGGTTGCAGGGTCGGCAGGCGGTGACTACATTCATCCAGATATCGCGCCCGCCTTGGGATACCGGCATGACGTGGTCGCGTGTCAGGCGCAGGCTGGTCAGCCGTTCGCCGCAGTAGGCGCAGACGTGCTGATCGCGGTGAAACAACTCGCGATTGTCGAGTGGCGGCACCTGGTTGAAATGGCGACCATTGAGTGCGCGGCCCTTGATGGCGATGATGCTGTTGGCGCAGATTTCAGAGCGCTCGCCAGTCATGCGGCTGACGCCGCCATGGATGGTGAAGCTGTGCTCGCCGACGCTCCAGGCCACCAGATCCTTGGCGTAGTAGAAGCACGCGTGCTGCCACGTTACCCAGCGATGTGGGACGCCATGGGGGTCGAGCGTGAGGATCAGGGGGTATGCGCTCATGGAGCCAAGTTGAATATTCGTCTTACAATTTCACCAAACGGAGACTATCAGAGCATTGTGACAATGGGAAGTTCGCTGCAGCACAATGAACAGCGGCCGGAAACCTTGGGGTTTCCGTTGTCTCCGCTTGTGCTGTCGCTGGCCTTGCACGCCGGGGTGTTGGTGTGGTGGCTGCCGCAAGCTTTCGATGACGCATTCAGTGTGCCAGCGGCGACCGTTCTGCGCGGAGAGCTTCTGCCTGCCCCCCCCAAGGTGGCGGATGTGGCTCCGCATGCCGTACCCGCTCCGGGGCATTTCATCCCGCCAGAGCCGACTTTTTCCAGGGCCATCGCACCGGCATCAATTACGCGCCAGCGCCCGGAGGCAACTCCTGGACTTCCCGTGTCGGCGGCCGTACAGAACGCGGGCGATGGTGTGCTGCCGCAGGAAACTGCAGCCCCGGCTCATGGGGTACTGACTGCGGATGTGGTTGTGGCAGATTCAGCGCCAGATCTTGCCGGCCTAAGGCAATTCCGCCTGTCGCTGGCTGGTGAGGCGCGCCGGTTTCGTCGCTATCCCGAAGCTGCCCGTCGCGCCGGACTGGTCGGTACTGCCGAGGTGCGTGTTGCGGTAGAGGCGGGCGGGTTGAAGCGGCACGCCAACCTTACCCGATCGAGCGGGCACGCGGCGCTAGACACGGCGGCGCTGGAAATGTTGCAACAGGCAGCCAGTCGCGCCGTCTTGCCAGAGTCTCTGCGTGGGCAGAGTTTCGCGGTGTTGCTGCCGGTGGTGTTCGAGGTGGAGGAGTAGT
>CAJBAP010000423.1 GCA_903950295.1 uncultured Rhodocyclaceae bacterium | reverse complement strand
TGTCGGCCGCCAGCTTCATCGGTATGGCCGGCACGCTCTACCTGTCCGGCTACGACGGCCTCGCCTTCGTGCTGGGCTGGACCGGCGGCTACTGCCTAGTGGCCATCCTGCTGGCGCCTTACCTGCGCAAGTTCGGTCAGTTTACGATTCCGGACTTTCTCGGCGCACGCTTCGGCGGTCACCTGCCGCGCTTTATCGGCGTGGTCGCGGCGATCGTCTGTTCCTTCACCTACGTGATCGCGCAGATCTACGGCGTCGGCATCATCACCTCGCGCTTCACCGGCCTTGAGTTTCAGGTCGGCGTCTTCGTCGGCCTCGCCGGCATCCTGGTGTGTTCCTTCCTTGGTGGCATGAAGGCAGTCACTTGGACGCAGGTGGCGCAGTACATCATCCTGATCGTGGCCTACATGATCCCGGTGGTGTGGCTGTCGGTGAAGCATACCGGCGTGCCGATTCCGCAGATCGTCGCCTACACGCATTCGATGCCGAAGATCGCGGCACTGGAAAAGGAGTTTAACGACAAGGCCACGCCCAAGGGTGCGGCGGAAGAGTCGGTGCGCGCCATTTTCCGTGAGCGCTCCGCTGTGGCCACGGCCAAGTTGGCCGGCCTGGAGAAAGACGGCCCGGCGTTCCTCGCGGCAGAGAAGCAGAAGCTGGTGGATAAGGCAACGGCCCTCAAGGCCGAAGCCACCCCGGATGCGAAGGCCGTCGAAGCGGCGGAGAAGGCGGTCAAGGATTTCCCGCCTGACGCTGCTGCCGCCAAGAAGGCCTGGACGGCGGAGAAGGGTGTCGGTGCCCGCGCCGCGCCGGTCAAGGCGCACGCCGAGCCTTTCGCTGTCGGTGGCAAGACACCGGAAGAGATCGAGAAGAACCGCGGCATCGCGAAGAAGAACTTCCTCGCACTGATCGCGTGTCTGATGATCGGCACTGCCGCGCTGCCACACATCCTGATGCGTTACTACACTACGCCTTCGGTGCATGAGGCGCGCGTCTCGGTGTTCTGGGGGCTGTTCTTCATCTTCCTGCTGTACTTCACGGCACCGGCACTCGCGATCCTGGCCAAATACGAGGTTTACAGCAACCTGGTGGGAACCAGCTTCGCATCACTACCTGCCTGGGTCAGCAACTGGGCCACGGTCGACAAGACGTTGATGAGCATTGCCGACATCAACAAGGACGGTATCGTGCAATTGGCGGAAATCGTTATCGGCGGCGACCTGATCGTACTGGCAACCCCGGAAATCGCGGGCCTGCCTTATGTGATCTCGGGCCTCGTGGCGGCAGGCGGTCTCGCGGCGGCGCTATCTACCGCAGACGGCCTGCTGCTGACCATCGCCAACGCGATGTCACACGACCTGTACTACAAGATGATCGACCCGAACGCCTCGACGGTTCGCCGGCTGGCGGTGTCCAAAGGCCTGTTGCTCGTGGTGGCGCTACTGGCTGCCTACGTCACCAGCCTGAAGCCGGGCGACATCCTGTTCCTCGTCGGTGCGGCTTTCTCGTTGGCGGCCTCGGGCTTCTTTCCGGCGCTGGTGTGCGGGGTGTTCTGGAAGCGGGCGAACTATCTGGGTGCGGTGCTGGGTATGACCCTCGGTCTGGGTGTCTGTGCCTACTACATGTACATGACCTATCCCTTCTTCGGCGTCAATGCACCGAAGTGGTGGGACATCAACCCGATCTCCGCCGGTACTTTTGGTATTCCTGCCGGCTTCCTGGGCATCATCATCGGCAGCCTGATTTCCCCGGCACCGAACAAGGAGATTCAGGAGTTGGTCGATCATGTGCGTTACCCGAGCCTGGACGGCACGGTTTCCGACGGTAGCGCGGCTCACTAAAAATTACTGGAGGAGGAGGGGGCGCGGGAAGCATACCCGCCCCTGTTGAGCCGGCCCTGGGTAACCATGGGCCGGTTTTTTCTTGCCGTATTGCCGTCCCGCCAGCGCCGACTTTTTAAAAGGGAAGTTCCGGAATGAGTTTCACCAGATCGCCGCGTTCGGCGTCGTGTACCAACTTCTTTGCGCGCTTGGGCTCGAACTTGACCAATCGTTTGACGATACCCGTGACATCATCGGGGCGGTTGGCATGATGGTAGGCCATGCCCAGTTGGTAAAAACCTTCGCCACTCATGGGCTGCAACTCGACCACTTTTTCCAGCGCCACCACTGCCTTGTCATGCTGGCCCAGACGCGCATGCGCCAGCCCCATGCCGTACCAGGCCATGTCCTGCGTCGGCACCAGGCGCACTGCTTCGCTGAAGGCGGTGATCGCCTCCTGCGACTTGCCCATGTGCTCGCGCACGTAGCCGAGGTTGAACCAGTTGGCGCCGTCGTCCGGGGTCAGCGCCAGCGCCGCCTCGAACCATTTTTCCGCGACCGCGAAATTCTGTTTCTTCGCCGCAATCGCCGCCAGGTGGCGTGCCGACTGTACATCCTGCGGATTGAGGCGAAACGCCGTGCTGTAAGCCTCGAAGGCGCTTTCTTCACGGCCGAAGAAGTGCAGCAACCAACCGCGGGCATAATGCCGCCAGTGTTCGTAATTCATTAGATTGAGCTACCTTATAAGGGAGACAGAAACATACCATGAGCCATCCTGAACTGCTCATTCT
>CAJBAP010000422.1 GCA_903950295.1 uncultured Rhodocyclaceae bacterium | reverse complement strand
TAGTTGGCGGCGAATTTCGGGTGCAGGAACTTCTTGTTGTCGAGGAAATGCTCGACTGGCTTGCGCATCTGAGGTTGAGCCATGAATCGTCTCCGCAATAATTGTTGTGAATTGTCGCTATTCGAGTAGGGACTTCACCCTGGCCGCAAGCCGAACCCAGCAACAGGGTTCGGCGTCGGTCAGACGGTGTGATCGGTGTTTTAGGCTGCTGCTTTCTTGGCGTTGATCTTGGCGACTTCCTCGTCCCAGCCGTCGGTACGAACATAGGGGTTCATACGTGGGTTGGTGACCATGTTGGCATCGACATCCACACCGATACCTTCCAGGAAGTTGACCAGGCCAATACGTTCAATCATCTCACCGGTACGCTCATGCTCGAGGGCGTTTTCAGCGAAGAAATCGATAGCAGCCTGAGCCAGTTCAACGATCTTGTCGTAGTCTTCGTCATTCTTCAGGGACATGAAGGGGACGATCACCGTACCCATCGTTGCACCGATCTTGAGGTGGCTCTTGCCGCCGATCAGGATGGTGGCACCCTTGTCCTTGCCGACGCCGAGGGCGCCAGTCATGACGTTGATGCAGTGCATGCAGCGGACGCAGTCCTTGTTGTCGATTTCGAGGCACTGGGCATCGTTCAGGGCAACAGAGGAAATGTGCGCATCCTTGCGTACATCCTTGGCGTCCTTGATCTGCAGGGCGCGGGTCGGGCACATGCCGATGACGTCATTGACCAACTCGTTCATGCCATGTTTGGCGAACCACTTTTTGCCCATGGCGTTGTCGGTGGTCATGTTGTCACGCCAGGTGCCGATGACGGCCATGTCGGAACGCTGAATCGAGTTCATGCAGTCGTTGCCGCAACCGGAGAACTTGAACTTGAACTTGTAGGGCAGGGCGGGACGATGGATGTCGTCGAGGAAGGTGTTGATCACCATCTGGTGAGCCTTGGCTTCATCGTAGCAGGACTGCTCGCAACGCGCGGCGCCCACGCAGGACATCGAGGTGCGGACGGCCGGACCGGCGCCACCCATGTCGAAACCCATCATGTTGATTTCGTCCCAGGCCTTCTGGACGTTTTCAGTGGTGCAGCCCTGCATCATGATGTCGCCGGACTGGCCATGCAATGCGATCAGGCCGGAACCGTACTTTTCCCAGACGTCGCAGAACTTGCGCAGGGTATCGGTATCGTAGTGCATGCCAGGGGGCGGCATGATGCGGATCGTGTGGAACTCGGCGGCGTCCTTGAAAACCGCAGCGCCCTTGTCGTCCTTGATCTCGGTGAAGCGGGGGATCACACCACCACCATAGCCGACGACGCCGACCGTGCCACCTTTCCAGTAGCCCTTGCGGGTCTTGTAGGAATGCTCGAGGTGGCCGAGCAGATCGACGACGTAATCCTTGTCCTTGGCAAGACGCTTCAAACCCGTAACAAAGCTCGGCCAGGGGCCGGTCTCGAGTTGGTCAAGCAAAGGGGTAGCGTGAGGCTGTTTGGCCATGTTGTCTCCTCTTCGTGGCTGTTGGGGAAATGTTCGCGTGGCGCGCGTCCAGTTCCGAATTTTTTGCAATTATCAGGTCGGCACCCGTCTGTGCGCCATACCTCCGCCGAGTAGAATAACCTCTTTCGTGGGATTAGGGGAACCTACCCGGATGGAGTAGTTGGCTCCACCCGTCTCGGTGATGGCCTCGAATGTCTTGTGATGCGACAGTCCGCCCCCAGTTCAGTGCTTCATCCTTCTTATCAAATTGGTAACCCGACCGTGGACCAGATTACCAGTATCGACAAGTTTCGTGTGCCTATCGGCAATCAGGAAATTGAATTGCAACAGATTGAATCCGAGGCGGGTGGCATGTCGCTGTTGCGCTTGCGCATCAGGGAGCACTCACGCTTCACCATTTTCGACATCGATGCGGTGACTGCCGGTCGTTGGGGTGACTTGATGGTTGCGTGGTCGAAACAGCAACTGGATGGAGCGAAGGCGGAGCAATGAGTTTGCTGCCGACCGATGCTGCGGAGCAGTTTGTCGATCTGCAGTTCATCGTGCAGGGCTACGCTGCCCCCCTGGATCATGGCTCCGCTCTTTGGGATGCGATACGCGAGGTGCTCCCCTGGCTCGAAAGCGATACGCTTGCCGGCATTCATCATCTGTCAGGTTTGAGTCCGGGTTCGGGTGAAGGTACGTGTTATCTGTCGCGGCGCTCCCGGTTGACCTTGCGTTTGGCGCGCGGCCGGGTGGCGGCTGCGCAAGCTCTGGTCGGGTCGCGTCTGCACCTGGCTGGCAGCATGATCGACGTCGGGGCAGCGAAGGTGCGTGATCTGGCGCACGCACCGGTGCTGCATGCTGCTTTCGTCACGGTGGGAACTGCGGATGAAAATGCCTTCATGGATGCGTGTCGTCAGGAATTGGCTGCATTGGGCGTGTCGCCGCGTCTGATCTGCGGCAAGCCGCAGCAGGCCCGTACCCCGCAAGGTACCCTTGCTGGTTTCAGCCTGATGCTGCACGATTTGAAAGTCGATGCTGCCTTGCTGTTGCAGCGCAACGGACTTGGCAGCGAACGCAAGCGCGGTTGTGGAATATTTATTCCGTGTAAAACGATCGTCGCGGTTGGGACGCTAGAATGAGCCACCTGAACTACCCAGCTATTGTGCCCGGAGTCCCGGAGTGCTTGTTTCCGACTTGATAACCATGCTTTTCAGGAGTTCCCCTCATGCCCGATAAACCTGCTGTAACCATTGATCTGTCCGGTCTGCCCTGCCCGGCACCCTTGCTGGGCGCCAAAAAGATCATCGATGACCTGCAAGCCGGGCAGTCAATGTTGTTGCTGTCCGATTGTCCGGGCTCGTCCGATGACCTGTCTGCCTGGTGCAAATACACCGGCAACGAGTTGGTCAGCAATATCAAGCAGCCCGATGGCAAGACGGCCTACACCCTGCGCAAGGCCGGTGGGGCCAGTACAACGCCGATCGCCCATGCCACGCTCGATATGCGCGGCGTGTCCTGTCCGGGGCCGATCCTCGAAGCCAAGAAATTGCTCGATGGCATGAAGCCTGGCGAAGTCCTGCAACTGGTGAGCGACTGCCCGGGTGCGGTAGACGATGTCGAGTCCTGGGGGCGTGCCGCTGCTATCGAACTCCTGGCCTCACTGCCAATGGCCAGGAATGCCCACGAGTTTTATCTGCGCAAGAAGTAATTTTCCAACCCCGTCACAAATTAGAGGAGGAGTCCATGAGCATTATCATCAACGGTGTCGAGAAGGAAGTGGACGATTACGGCTACTTACTTGAACCCGATTTTAGTGAAGAGGCGGTGGCAGCGTTTGCCGCTGCCGAGAGTATTGAACTGACCGATCAGCACTGGAAGATCATCAACTACCTGCGCCAGAAATACCAGGAAGATGGCCATACGCCCAATGCGCGCAATCTGGTCAAGGGTCTGCAGGAAGAGGCCGATATGCCCGAGGCCGACAACAAGCTGATGTTCGACCTGTTTCCGGATGGCGGTGCTGCCAAGCAGGCCTGTCGTGTGGGCGGGTTGCCCCAACCCAAGGGCAAGGGCGGCTACTAGCCCCACCCCGATGATCTCGCTGCGCTCGCTCCTCCCCCCGAGGGGCCAACAAACTCTTGGGGCGACCCGGCGAGTTTGTTGTGACAAAAAGTCGGCGCTGACGAGACGGCGGATGTTCTCCTGATGGCAGTACGCATTCGCTCAAGCTTTCATGCCAGCCGACCGCGCACGATGGCGGAACTTGCCGGTGCGGTTGCCGTGCTGGCATGGAAGCTCGCCATCGACGCGATCAATCGCATGCGCCAAGCCGACTACGACATCGACATCGGCCGGCCTTACTTCGATTTCATTTGCGAGTTCGTCATTTTTCTGGCGCAAGCGGCCGATCGCATCGCCTATCGTGAGCTTTCCGCAGCGCAACGGGTCGAGTTTACGACCGCACTCGCCAAGCGTCTTTCCGAACTGCTGGTAGAAAACTTCGAGGATTTGTTGGGTGCGGCGATGCCTGCCGCAGCGCCACGATATTTTCTCGATCTATTCAATCGTCGCGGGGCGGATTACGCCGAATTCGACTATGACGAAAAAGGCCCAGACTTTGGTTTCAAGCGTTATTTTGCCGCCTGCTTACGGGAGGTGCTGCCCGCCAAGGATCAACTCTGGGTTGTCGATCAGGCCATGGATATCGAGTCGCCAGAAGCCTTGAAGGCGCTCGAAAAGACCTTGGCCGGGTTGTTCCACCCAGAGGCCAATAAAAGTCGGCGCCAGCGGGACGGCAATTCGACGGGAGAGTAATCAATCATGTCCGAAGTTTTCGATCTGCAGGATGTCGCTGCCTACACCCGCTGGCGTGAGCAGAAGCTCGATACCGCGCCGCGCCGTCTGGATGATATCGTTATCGAAATCGACGATCCGCGTCGGCTGAACCCGGCCGAGCGTCAGGGTCTGGTCAAGCTTAATGCCAACTGCAACATGGCGGTGTATGTCAGCAAGACCGGCGCCGATCCCGACAAGGACATCCCCCGCCTGTTGGGCCACCAGATGGGTCTCAAGACGCTTGATGGCCACTGGCTGACCGACAATGATGGTATCTCACCGATCTCGGTTACTGGTGCCGAGGCGCGTGGTGAGCGCAAGGAGTTCATCCCCTATACCGACAAGCCGATCCGGTGGCACACCGATGGCTATTACAACCTGCCGGAACACACTATCCGGGGCCTGATCCTGCATTGCGTACGCAGCGCGGCCAGTGGCGGCGAGAACCAGTTGCTCGATCATGACCTCGCCTACATCCTGTTGCGCGACGAAAATCCGGAGTTCATCCGCGCCTTGTTGGCTCCCGATGCGATGACGATTCCGCCGCGTCTGGACGATGCTGGCGTGGCGCGCGCAGCGCAACCCGGCCCGGTCTTTTCGGTCGATGCTGCTGGTTATCTGCATATGCGCTATACGGCGCGTACCGTCAGCATCGCCTGGCGTGACGACTCACTGACCCAGGCTGCCGTTGCCGCACTGGCGCGTATCCTTTCCGTGCCGACGCCCTGGACCTTGCATGGTCGCCTGGAACCCGGCATGGGCCTGGTGTGCAACAATGTGCTGCACGATCGAAGTGGCTTCACTGAAACGCCCGAAAAGCGCCGTCTGCTCTACCGGGCACGATATTACGAGCGCGTGGCGGCCGCCTGAATCCAACTCAATTCAACCCGACCTGCTGAATGTCCTCTCATCTGACGCCGGAACTTGAACGCAAGCTGACTTCGGCTATTGAGCGTATGCCCGCTTTCCCCAAGAGCGTGCAGACGATTCTTCAAATGACGCGCAACATCAACTGCTTGCCGAGGGATTTGGTCGGTGTCATCGAAAAGGATCCGGTGATGACTGTCAAGATTCTGCGTGTCATCAACTCGGCCTACTACGGGCTACCCAACAAGATCACTTCTGTCGGCCAGTCGGTTGTTTACCTGGGCATCAATACCATCAAGAATCTGGCGCTGTCGTTTGCTGCCGTAGGTATTCTGCCGCGCTTCAACACAACAGGTTTCGATATCCAGCGCTATCTGCTGCATTCGCTGTCGGTGGCAATCATTGCGCGCATGCTCTGCGAGAAATATGCACGGGCGGAGGCTGATCCCGGCGATTGCTATATTGCCGGCCTGCTGCACGATTTCGGCAAGGTGGTGTTTGCCCAGTCGATGGCCGGCGAGTTCATGCAAGCTCTGGCCATTACCGCAGATCTGGGCAAGCCGCTTTACCTGGCTGAGTCCGAAGTTATTGGCGCCGACCATGCTTTTGTTGGTGCTTTGCTGGCAAAAAAATGGCAGTTTGCCGAGTCGCTCGTCAACTGTATTCGTGACCACCATGCCGAGCACGCAGAACCCAACGCCATGCTCGATTGTTTGCGCATGGCTGATGCCATTTGTCGCAAGCAGACTTTTGGTGAATCCGGGGCCCCTTGGCGCGATGACGAACTTGCCAACCTACCCCAACGCTTTGGCGTCGATATCGACGGGGTGATCGCGTCCTTGGGTGACTTGCAGAAGATTGTCGATGATGCCCAGTCATTTGCGCAGATCGGCACGGAAAGATGAGTGATATGAGGGAGTGGCCATGAAGATCAGGATGTGGGGTGTGCGTGGCTCGATCCCTTCGCCCGGACCCCATACTGCTCGCTATGGCGGCAACACTACCTGCATCGAGGTGCGTAGTGATGACGACAGCCTGATCATTCTCGACGCCGGCACGGGCATCTTCCCCCTGGCGCAAACACTGCTTGCCAAGCTTCCCGTCACGGCGAACATTTTCATTACCCATACGCACTGGGACCATATCCAGGGCCTGCCTTTCTTCGTGCCGCTCTACATTCCTGGCAACACGGTGCGCATTCATGGCGCCTACGACATCGTGAACATGCAGGGCATCGAACAGGTGATGAATGTCCAGCTGCAATACAGTTATTTCCCGATCCGCGAAGCGGAACTGCGTGCCGGTATCGAATATCAGACACTCACCATCGGCGAACAGGTAGCGATCGGCGATGCGACGGTGACGCCGGTGCTGATGAATCATCCGGTCACCGATCTTGGCTATCGCGTCGATTGCGACGGCAAGTCGATGTTTTTTACCGGCGATCACGAACCCTGGGTCAACATTTATGCGCCGGATGATAGCGAGCATGCCGAGTATCAGACGATGGTCGATCAGCGTCTGGCCGAGCTCTATGCCGCTATCGGGCCGGTGGATCTGCTGATTTGCGACTCGGCTTACACCCTGGCCGAATATCCGCCGAAGATTGGTTGGGGACACGGCACCTTCGATAGTGCCATCGCCATGGCCCAACGCGTCGGCGCCAAGCGCTTGATCTGTACCCACCACGAACCTACACGCAGCGACGATGATCTCGAAAGGGTCTTCGCGGAAGCGACAGGTCGTCACGATGTGTCTGGCTGCGAAGTCATGCTGGCCCGCGAGGGGCTGGAAATCACGCTTTAGGTCATTGCCGGTTGGACCAGACGATCCAGCTGCGAACTTGCCAGGTCAATCTGGCGGTCAACCTGCTCGGCCATTTCTTTTAACAGATCGCGCCCCTGGCGAGTTGCAACGCGTGCCGCAGCAAATAATTCGTAAAGTCTGGAGCCATAGAGCCTGTCGAGTTCGGACACGATGGCCGCAAGGCGCTGGCGAATTCTCGCCACTTCCTCGGCAAGTGCTGCGCTAGCCGCGGAGGTAGATGCTGCCGGCGTGGGGCGGGTATCGCTCCGGCCCTCGAGCCAAAGCGCAAGCACCTCATCCAGGGCGCCAGTATTGCCAGCGCGGTAGGCCCGGTTCGCCTCGCTCATCAGCTGAGTACGCCAGGCGCGGTCGGATTCATTGGTCGCCCGGTCGGGGTGAATCTTTTGTGCCAACTGACGGAAGCGTTTTTTGAGGTCGTTGCCGGGCGCAAAGCGTTCCTCCCCGGTTCCTTCCCTGGTCCGGTAGGCCTCGCTTTCCCGGTGTGATTGCTGGGCCCGGGCTTCGGCCTCTTCGGCGCCAGTATTCAGCAGTGGATCGTCTGGCGTGTGCTGCATGCGGAGCTTCGCCAGATCGGCCTGAATACGGTCAAGTTCCGCCATGCGGCCAGCGATCAGGGCGTGATAGCGCTCGGTAAATCCCGCCAGTTCGCCTTGTGCGGTGGCAAGCTCCAGCTCCATTTCAGCCAATTCCTGTCCGAGCACCTCGAGTTCGGCGCGCAGGCGACTGGTTTCGTCGATCACCGCCAAGCCGGTAGTACCACTTAAGGGGCCTGCGGCGAGCATCAGCGTGCAGTTTGCTCCCGGCCAGGGGGTCCGGATGTTTGCGGGGAGTTGCCCTGCCTGCGCCAGCATCACCCACTCGGCGGGAGCGTCAAGGCGTTCAGCAAGTTGCCAGGGGCCGATGCGCACGGGAAATAAATTGCCAATCCCCGGGGGTGGTGCTTCGCTGTCAAGTCCGCGCTTGCTCCAGGCCAGGCAGGCACGCCACAGGGCATCATCGTTCTTGATGTGCGCACGCATGGTGGTCCAGGCGGGGCCATTACTGTCTTCGGCGGCGCGTGTCAGCCGACTCTTCAGCAACGAGAGCGTGGCCCGCAGTGCAATCCGACCGGCGTAGTCCGCACCGGGCAGTACCAGGCAAAGAGGACGCAGGCTCAGGTCGAGGGCGTTGGAGATATCCGGCAGCAGCGCGTCGTCGGCGGTGATGATCCAGAGGGTGCGATCGCGTGCCAGTGCCTCGGCGGCCAGTGCGGCGAGCGCAGGCAGGGTGACGGAGGGATCTGCGGGGGCGCCGATTTCACAAAAAGTCG
This sequence comes from uncultured Rhodocyclaceae bacterium, assembly GCA_903950295.1. The sequence goes on along the minus strand of CAJBAP010000422.1, from coordinate 9,284 downwards.
GCGTTGGCGAGACGGCACGATGTGCGGTGAAATGCCTCAGCCAAGCGTCAATGGTGGTCGCGATATCCGGAGCGGAATCCATGCGGCATTGTAGTCGCCGGCTTTCATCCGGCAGCTTGTTTCAAGCCACGACAAGAGGGCGGAAAACAGCCGTATTTCCATGTTGCCATTGGCGAATGTAGAGTGCCGGTTCGTAGTAAAGTGCGGGCTCTGTCTGTACCGCCCCGGAGGACTTTACGTGTTTTCGATCATTCAGGCCGCCGGCTGGCCAATCTGGTTTTTGCTTGTGGCGTCGGTTATTGCCGTCGCCCTCATCATTGAACGCGGCGCCGCCTTGCGCCGTATCAGGATCGTTCCGCCTGGCTTGCTGCAAAGTGCGATTGCCGAATATCGCCGCACGGGTCTCACGGAAGAGTTGCTCAAGCGACTGGACGCCCACTCGCCGCTTGGTCGCGTGCTGGCGGCAGGCATCAAGAACGACAAAAGTTCCCGCGAGGTAATGAAGGAGGCCGTCGAGGAGGCTGGACGTGGAGTCGCGCATGAACTGGAGCGTTTTCTTACCACGTTGGGCACTATCGCCTCGATCAGCCCTTTGATGGGCCTGTTCGGTACCGTCGTCGGCATGATCGAAATCTTCGGTTCCGCCACGGGTTCCGGCAATAATCCGCAGCAGTTGGCGCACGGTATCTCCGTGGCCCTTTACAACACGGGTTTTGGCCTCATCATCGCCATCCCGGCCATGATTGCCTATCGGCACTTCCGTGCGCTGGTCGATAGTTTCATCATCGAGATGGAGCAGCAGGCGCTGAAACTCGTTGAGCAATTGCACGGAGAGCGCAAGTGAATTTTCAGCGTGGCCGCCAGCGCGAGGAACCGGAGATCAATCTGATCCCGATGATCGACGTGCTGCTGGTAATCCTGATCTTCCTCATGATCACGACGACCTACTCCAAGTTCGCCGGTCTCGAGATCAATCTGCCGACCGCCGATTCCCAGGCCCAGCAGGACAAACCCAATGAGATCGAAGTTGTCGTCACTGCTACGGGAAGCGTACTGGTCAACAAATCACCGGTGACGGGCGGGGTCGAAGCGATCGGCGTGATCCTGCGGCGTGCAGCGGAAGGTGCGCAGGAGCCGGTGGTCATCATCAATGCTGACGCCAAGGCAGCGCACCAGAACGTTATCGATGTCATGCAGGCGGCGCGCAACGCCGGTGTCTCTCATATTTCATTTGCCACCCAGCAAAAGCAGCCTTGATGGTTTGATGGGCGTCTGGTGCGGCCGGGGTGTGCTGGCGTGGGCTCTGTTGCCGCTCGGCTTTGCCTTCTTTGCCCTCACTGCATTGAGGCGCTTCGTCTATCGAATGGGTTGGGCAAAGTCAGAGCGTTTGCCAGTGCCGGTCGTGGTGGTTGGCAATCTCATCGCTGGCGGTGCCGGCAAGACACCTTTGACACTGTATTTGGCACAACGACTGTCTCTGACCCGCCATAAGCCCGGTATTGTCAGTCGTGGCTACGGGCGCGAAACGACAGGTGTTCTGGAAGTAAAAATCGGTCCTGGCGGGACGGCAGTTGAGACCGTTGGTGATGAGCCTCTGTTGCTCGCCCATCGCTCGGGCTGCCCGGTTTTCGTCGGTAGCGATCGTGCGGCGGCGGCGCGTGCCTTGCTGGCCGCATATCCTGAGTGCGACCTGATTCTCTGCGACGATGGCTTGCAGCACTACCGGCTTTATCGTGACGTGGAGATCGCCGTGATCGACCGACGCGGCCTGATGAATGGTTGGCCTTTGCCGGCGGGCCCCTTGCGTGAACCGGTGACGCGTTTAAGGGATGTTGATGCGCTGGTGCTTAACGGTGCTGAAACAGCACCAGTCAAGGAATTGCCGACGTTCGACATGCTTCTGGCCGGTGACCGTTTTTACCGGCTGCAGAGTTCGGGCGAGACCTGTGTCGCCAGTGATCTGGCTGGCCTCAAACTGCATGCCGTCGCCGGCATTGGCGAACCGCAGCGTTTTTTCGATCACCTTGCGGCCATGGGGCTGTTCTTTGCGGCTCACGGCTTCCCCGATCACCATCATTACGTTAGCACCGACCTTGATTTTGTTGGCGATGCAATTCTGATGACAGAAAAGGACGCGCTAAAATGCGCCGGCCTCACCGCGTTGCCGATCTGGGTGTTACCCGTCGAGGCGCGTATCGAACCCGATCTCGCACGTTTTATCCTGGAGAAAATCGATGGACCCCCGCCTGCTTGAAATCCTCGTTTGCCCGTTGTGCAAAGGCCCGCTCGATTACCGCAAGCCCCAGGCCGAACTGGTCTGCAAGGCCTGTCGGCTTGCCTATCCGATCAAGGATGACATTCCGGTGATGCTGGAAGACGAAGCGCGTCAACTCGGCCCGGAAGAAAATTGAGCGCCGCGAAATTTTCAGAGCAGGCTAATACCCGCGTGAGCGGGTGTGATGCCGAAACTAAAATTAAGGTGGATTTTCGCGTCGTCATCCCGGCGCGTTACGCTTCGACGCGACTGCCGGGCAAGCCCTTGGCCGACATTGCCGGGAAGCCGATGGTGGTGCGCGTGGTCGAGGCGGCGCAAAAAAGCGGCGCCAGCGAGGTGGTCGTCGCCACTGATGATGCGCGGGTACGTGACGCAGTTGCCGCCCATGGTCATGCTGTGACATTGACGCGTGCTGATCATCCGAGTGGCACGGATCGCATTGCCGAGGTGGCACGGCAATTTGGCTGGAACGAAGCTGATATCGTTGTGAATGTGCAGGGCGACGAGCCTTTGATAGAGCCGGCGCTGGTGGCGGAGGTGGCGCGGGCGTTGGCTACTGAACGCGAAGCGGCCATTGCCACGGCCTCGCACCCGATTAACACCATGGCCGAATTCATGGATCCGAATGCCGTCAAGGTGGTGACTGCAGCCAGCGGACGTGCCTTGTATTTTTCGCGCGCGCCTATTCCTTGGCATCGCGATGGCTTTGCGGTGCAGCACGACAGTTTCCCGGCCGATTTCGTGGTTCGTCGGCATATCGGCCTGTATGCTTATCGTGTCAGCTTTTTGCAGCGCTATGGCCTGCTTGCGCCAGCGCCGCTCGAACAATGGGAGGCTCTGGAGCAGCTCCGCGCGCTTTGGCACGGCTTTCACATTCATGTCATCGATTGCGGTCATCCGCCTATGCCTGGGGTCGATACGCCGGAGGACTTGGTGCGTGTGCAATCCATGTTTGGTGCACTGCACTAATCAGGACGGCTATATTTGAATAGATAAAATCTAGCGAAGACCCCTATTGATAGTGCGAGTATTAGCAAATACCGATAGTTCAATTAACGAGGAGATACATAAAAATGAAACTGATTCTCTTGGGCCCCCCTGGCGCTGGCAAGGGCACACAGGCCACCTTCATCAAGGAGAAGTTCGGCATTCCGCAAATTTCGACAGGCGACATGCTGCGTGCTGCCGTCAAGGCGGGCACGCCCCTCGGTATTGAGGCCAAGAAAATCATGGATGCCGGCGGCTTGGTACGTGACGACATCATTATCGGTCTGGTCAAGGATCGCCTGAAGGAGGCCGATTGCCAGAACGGTTACATGTTCGATGGTTTTCCCCGGACCATCCCGCAGGCCGACGCAATGAAGGATGTCGGTGTGGCCATTGATTTTGTTCTGGAGATCGACGTACCCGACAGCGAGATCGTTAGCCGCATGAGCGGTCGCCGTGCGCACATTGCTTCGGGACGTACCTACCACATCAAGTTCAACCCGCCCAAGGTCGAAGGCAAAGACGACGTGACCGGCGAACCTTTGATTCAACGTGATGATGACCGGGAAGAGACCGTGCTGAAACGCCTCGAGGTCTATCATCAGCAAACCAAGGCGCTGGTCGGTTACTACGGCAAATGGGCCGAGAGCGGCGCTGACGGCGCACCAAAGTATCGCAAGGTCAATGGCCTCGGCAAGGTCGATGATGTCCGCGATAGCGCGTTTGCCGCACTGAAGTAAAGCAAAGGGGAATAGCTTAATGGCAGCCAAGAAAATGAACGCGTTCTATGCGCAATCCGGCGGCGTTACCGCCGTTATCAATGCTTCCGCCTGTGGTGTCATCGAAACGGCACGCAAGCACAAGGACCAGATCGGCAAGGTCTATGCAGGTCGTAATGGCATCATCGGTGCATTGACCGAAGACCTGATTGATACCACCAAGGAATCCACGACTGCAGTTGCCGCGCTGCGTCATACACCATCAGGTGGTTTCGGTTCCTGCCGCTACAAGATGAAGAGTCTGGAAGCCAACAAACGCGAATACGATCGCCTGATCGAAGTGTTCAAGGCGCACAACATTGGCTATTTCTTTTACAACGGCGGCGGCGATTCTGCCGATACCTGCCTGAAGGTGTCGCAACTCGGCAAGGCCATGGGCTATCCGCTCCAGGCGATCCACGTGCCGAAGACGGTTGACAATGATCTGCCGATTACTGACAACTGTCCGGGTTTTGGTTCTGTCGCCAAGTACATTGCCGTATCGACGCTCGAGGCGACTTTCGATGTGCGTTCAATGTGCGCGACCTCGACCAAGGTGTTCGTCCTCGAAGTGATGGGTCGTCACGCCGGTTGGATTGCCGCAGCAGGTGCGATGGCGTCGACCGAGGGCACTGAACTGCCCATCATCGTGCTGTTCCCTGAAGTCGTATTCGATCAAAAGAAGTTCCTCGCCAAGGTTCAGAGTTTGGTCAAGAAATTCGGTTATTGCACCGTCGTTGTCTCGGAGGGGTGCCACCATCCGGATGGCAAGTTCCTCGCCGAGCAGGGTACGCGCGATGCTTTCGGCCATGCCCAGCTGGGCGGCGCTGCACCCGTGGTCGCCAACATGATCAAGGATGCCTTCGGCTACAAGTTCCACTGGGGTGTCGCCGATTATATGCAGCGTGCTGCTCGCCATATCGCCTCCAAGAGCGACGTTGACCAAGCCTATGCCATGGGCAAGGCGGCAGTCGAGTTTGCCATCAAGGGCCATAATTCGGTGATGCCGACGGTGGATCGTATTTCAAACAAGCCTTACAAGTGGAAAATCGGCATGGCACCGTTGTCCAAGGTCGCCAACGTCGAGAAGATGATGCCGAAAAACTTCATCACCAAAGATGGCTTTGGCATCACCGACAAGTGCCGTGAATACCTGGCTCCGTTGATGAGGGGTGAAGATTATCCGCCTTATGGTCTTGACGGCCTGCCCAAGTATGTGACACTGAAGAACGTTGCCGTGGCGAAGAAGTTGCCGGCGTTCAAGCTGTAATTTTTTTTCAACGGCCCGGTCGGCAATCTGTCGGTCGGGCCAAGTAGTAGTTCGCAAGGCAATCTGTAACTTTTTTGAAAAGGGGGCGGTATGTCATCAGGTTTGATATTTGCGTTGGTTTGTTCTGTCGTGGCAATTGGCTACGGCTGGATCACGGCTAACTGGATCATGTCGCAGCCGACAGGCAACGACCGTATGCGGGAAATTTCTGCTGCGGTCCAAGAGGGTGCTCAGGCTTATCTCAAGCGTCAGTACACAACCATCAGTTGGGTGGGTCTCGTGCTGACAATTGCGATTTTCGCTACGCTGGGACTGAACACGGCCATTGGCTTCGTGATTGGCGCGGTTCTTTCGGGTCTGGCCGGATTCATTGGCATGAACGTTTCCGTGCGCGCCAACGTCCGTACCGCAGAAGCGGCGCGTTCTGGCCTGGATGCAGCCCTTAATGTTGCGTTCAAGGGCGGCGCTATTACTGGCATGCTGGTGGTCGGCCTCGGTCTTCTGGGTGTGGCGGGCTATTTCGCTTACCTCAAGGCCACAATGGGCGACGTTAGCATGGATCACATCCTGCACCCATTGGTCGGTCTGGGTTTCGGCTCTTCACTGATCTCCATCTTCGCCCGTCTGGGCGGCGGCATCTTCACCAAAGGTGCTGACGTCGGCGCCGACCTGGTTGGCAAGGTTGAAGCCGGTATTCCCGAAGACGACCCGCGCAACCCGGCTGTGATTGCCGACAACGTGGGTGACAACGTCGGCGACTGTGCCGGCATGGCCGCCGACTTGTTCGAGACCTACGCCGTGACCATGATCGCTACGATGCTGCTCGGCGCGCTGCTGTTCAAGGGCTTCGCCGAACAGGCGGTGACCTATCCGCTGGTGCTGGGTGGCTTCTCGATCATCGCCTCAATCATCGGCGTATTTTTCGTCAAGCACTCTCCCGGCCAGAAGATCATGACCGCGCTGTACAAGGGCCTGATCGCTGCGGGTGTGCTGGCGCTGATCGCCTTCTACCCAATCACGGCGGCCTTCATCGACGACCACATACTCGATAGCATCATGGGTATTTCCGGTGGTAGCCACATGCGGTTGTATGGCGCATCTGTCGTCGGTCTGATACTTACCGGTCTACTGGTGATGATCACCGAGTACTACACGGCGACGGAATACGCTCCCGTGCGGCACATCGCACAAGCCTCGACCACCGGTCATGGCACCAACGTCATCGCTGGTATTGGTGTGTCGATGCGCTCGACCGCACTGCCGGTGCTGGCCGTGTGTGCCTCGATCTGGTCTGCCTATCTGCTGGGTGGCCTGTATGGCATCGCGATTGCTGCGACTTCCATGCTCTCCATGGCGGGCATCATCGTGGCTCTCGACGCTTATGGCCCGATCACCGACAACGCCGGTGGTATCGCCGAAATGGCCGAGTTGCCCAAGGAAATCCGTGACATCACCGATCCGCTCGATGCCGTGGGTAACACCACCAAGGCGGTGACCAAAGGTTATGCCATCGGTTCCGCCGGTCTGGCCGCATTGGTGCTGTTTGCCGACTTCACGCACGGGCTGGAAGCCTTCAAGCCGGGTGTCAAGTTCCTGTTCGACCTGTCCGATCCGGCTGTCATCATCGGCCTGTTCATCGGCGGCATGGTGCCTTACCTCTTCGCTGCCATGGGCATGGAAGCAGTGGGTCGTGCGGCTAGTTCCATCGTGGTCGAAGTGCGCCGTCAGTTCCGCGAGATCAAGGGCATCATGGAAGGCACAGCCAAGCCGGAGTACGGCACCTGCGTCGACATGCTGACCAAGGCCGCGATCAAGGAAATGATGATCCCCTCGTTGTTGCCGGTGCTGGTGCCGGTCGTCGTCGCCGTTGGCATGAATTTCCTCATGCCTCCAGTGGATGGCGTCGGAGCAGGCGTTCGTGCGCTCGGTGGCGTGCTGATGGGCACTATCGTGACTGGCCTGTTTGTCGCCATTTCGATGACGACCGGTGGCGGTGCTTGGGATAACGCCAAGAAGTACATCGAAGAAGGCAACTACGGCGGCAAGGGTTCCGACACGCACAAAGCGGCCGTGACCGGCGACACCGTGGGCGATCCGTACAAAGATACGGCTGGCCCGGCGGTTAACCCGCTGATCAAGATCATCAACATCGTGGCACTGCTGATCGTGCCGCTGGTCGCTTGATTCTCAAGTAGTCGTAAGCAAAACGGGCAACCTGCGGGTTGCCCGTTTTGTTTTCAGAAGTCGGTGCTAGCGGGACGGCGGTTTTAACTTGCTCTGCGCTGGTGGAAGTCGCGCAGACGAAAGCCCAGTAGCCAAAGAGTGGCGAAGTAGGCGAAAGCCCCTGCCGCTACCAGAACGAACAGTCGCACCCCCCGTTCAACTGCCGGTGCGACCAGCCAGTCGGCTTCCCTGCCCATGCCAAACCAGAGTGTGGCGGCGAGCGACGTCAATGCCAGAGCCAACTTGAACAGGAATATGCCCCAACCTGGCAGCGGCAAGTAATCATCGCGCCGCCGCAATCCGCGATAAAGCAGGGCTGCATTCAGGCAGGACGCCAAGCCGATTGAGAGCGCCAGGCCGGCATGCTTGAAATCACGGATGAACGCAAGGTTCATCGCCTGTGTGGCGACGAGCGTGATGAGCGCTATCTGCACCGGTGTCTTGATGTTCTGGCGGGCGTAGAAGCCGGGCGCAAGAACCTTGACCAAAATCAGACCGATCAGGCCAATACTATAAGCCGCCAAGGCCTGCCGGGTTTGCAAGACATCGTGAGTGGTGAAGGCGCCATGCTGAAATAGAGTGGAAATCAGGGGTACGCCCAGTATGGCAAGGCTGATGGCGGCAGGCAGTGTCAGCATGAAAGTCAGGCGCAGGCCCCAGTCGAGGAGTGCGGAAAATTCTTGCGGATTGTCCCCGGCGTGGGCCTTGGCCAGGCTGGGCAGCAGGATGGTGCCCAAAGCCGCGCCCAGCAAGCCGGCAGGGAATTCCATGAGTCGGTCGGCATAGTAAAGCCACGACACGCTCCCTGAAACGAGGAAGGACGCGAAGATGGTGTTGATCAGCAGCGAGATCTGTGCCACCGAAACACCCAGTACGGCCGGCGCCATCAATTTGAGGACGCGCCGGACACCGGGGTCGCTCAAGGCGAGATCAAAGCGTGGCAGCATGCCGATGCGCTTTAGCGCGGGAAACTGAAGTGCCAGTTGCAGCAGGCCGCCCAGGAATACTGCCCATGCCAGTGCGAGTATCGGTGGGTCGAAATACGGCGCGGCAAACAAAGCCATGCCGATGAACGATAGATTGAGTAGAACGGGTGTGAAGGCGGGCAGCGCGAAGCGACTCCAGGTGTTGAGAATTCCTGCTGACAGGGCCACCAGGGCCATGAACAGGATGTAGGGAAAAGTGATGCGGGTAAGTGCTACCGTCAAGGCGAATTTGTCTGCATCGGCGGAAAATCCAGGGGCGGTTAAATGGATCAGGAGCGGTGCGCCGATGACACCCAATGCGGCGACCAGCATCACGATCAGGCTCAGGGCGGTGGCGACTCGGTCGATGAGTTCCTTCGTCTCCGTTTCCCCACGCTGGTTGCGGTATTCCGCCAGCAAGGGAACGAAAGCCTGAGAGAATGCGCCCTCGGCAAATAATCGACGCAGCAGGTTGGGTAAGCGGAAGGCGACGAAGAAGGCATCGGTCAGCATGCCGGCGCCGAAGGTTCGTGCAATGACAAAATCTCGGACAAAACCGAGGACGCGTGAGAGAAGTGTCAGGCCACTGACGGTGGCGAGCGTGCGGAGCAGATTCATGCCGCGATGGTAACGGTTCTGGCCCGTGTGCGAAGACAGGAAAAGTACCTTGCAAAGGCGTGCAACTCTCCCTATAATTGCGGACTTTTCACCGATCCCCAGCGGAATCCTTATTCATGGCCAATACCGCCCAAGCGCGCAAGCGCGCCCGTCAAGCGACCGAGCGTCGTTCCCACAACATGAGCCTG
>CAJBAP010000421.1 GCA_903950295.1 uncultured Rhodocyclaceae bacterium | reverse complement strand
GGCGCGACCGGTACGGCCGATGCGATGCACGTAGTCTTCGGGAATATTGGGCAGTTCGTAGTTCACCACGTGGGGCAGTTCGTCGATGTCGATGCCACGGGCGGCAATGTCGGTCGCCACCAGCACATGCAGCTTGAGCTTCTTGAAGTCTTCCAGCGCCCGTTGGCGCTGGTTCTGGCTCTTGTTGCCGTGCAATGCCGCCGCCACGATGCCGGCCTTGTCGAGCCGGTCGGCAAGGGCGTCGGCGCCGTGTTTGGTGCGGGTGAACACCAGCACCTGATGCCAGCCATGGTCGCTGATCAGTTTGATCAGCAGATCTTTCTTGCGCTCCCGATCCACATAGTAGACCGCCTGGGCAACCGCCTCGGCCGGCGCATTGCGGCGAGCCACTTCAACACTGGCAGGATTGTCGAGCAAACCGGTGGCGAGGCCGCGAATCTCGTCGGAGAAGGTGGCGGAGAACAACAGGGTCTGCTTCTTCTTCGGCAGCAGGGCAATGATCTTGCGGATGTCGCGAATGAAACCCATGTCGAGCATGCGGTCGGCCTCGTCGAGCACCAGGATCTCGATGGCCGAGAGATCTGCGGTTTTTTGTGCGATATGGTCGAGCAAGCGGCCGGGCGTGGCGACGATGATATCCACGCCATTGCGCAGCGCCGTCAGCTGATTGCCCATGCCGACACCACCGAAAATGGCGGTCGACTTGACGTGCAGATGCTTGCCGTAGGTGCGCACACTTTCATGCACCTGAATCGCCAGCTCACGCGTCGGCACGAGGACCAGGCAACGCGGCTTGCCCTTTCTGAGAGCGGCGCGGGTGGACAGCAGTTGCAGGATCGGCAGGGTGAAACCGGCGGTCTTGCCGGTGCCCGTCTGGGCGGCGGCCATCAGGTCGCGGCCGGCCAGCACCACGGGAATAGCCTGAGCCTGAATCGGCGTGGGTGTGTCGTAACCTTCTTCGGCAACGGCACGCAATATATCGGCAGACAAGCCGAGGTCGGTAAAGTGCATAAGTACTCCTGGAATCGGCCCACCGTCCCCATGGCATGGGTACGCACCAGTCTGGACAGAAATGTTCTGGGGGAAGGTGAAACGCGGAAGGAGAATCCGAACGCGACGCGCGACTGATTGACTGATTGGATTGCCGCTGCAGCGCGCAGTTTAGCAGGTCGAAGTGGGGTTACCATATCTGCCGCTACCAACTACCCATTCGAATGCCATGACTGCCCCCCATCTCTGCCGTCTCGGCACCCCTTTGAGTCCCTCTGCAACCAAAGTCATGCTGCTCGGTGCCGGCGAACTGGGCAAGGAGGTCATCATCGCCCTCCAGCGACTGGGGGTCGAGGTTATTGCCGTTGATCGCTATCCGAACGCGCCCGGGATGCAGGTCGCTCATCGTTCCCACGTCATTGCGATGACCGACGCGGCCGCCTTGCGGGCGTTGATCGAAGCCGAACGGCCGCATCTGGTGGTGCCCGAGATCGAGGCTATCGCCACCTCTGTGCTTGCCGACATCGAGCGTGAAGGCATCGCCGAGGTCATTCCGACGGCGCGCGCCGCGCAACTGACCATGAACCGTGAGGGCATTCGACGCCTGGCTGCCGAAGAACTCGGATTACCGACATCGCGCTACGCCTTTGCCAACTCGCTTGGTGAGCTTCAGGCGGCGATTGATGCAGGTATCGGCTACCCTTGCGTGGTCAAACCGGTCATGTCGTCTTCCGGCAAGGGGCAATCCGTCCTGCGCGAACCGCAAGATGTCCAGACCGCCTGGAACTATGCGCTGGAGTCGGGACGCGTCAAGGAGGCCCGCGTGATCGTCGAGGCTTTCATCGATTTCGATTATGAAATCACGCAGCTGACCGTCCGGGCCATCGGCCCGTCAGGCAATGTCGAGACTTCATTCTGCGAACCGATCGGTCATGTTCAGGTCGCCGGTGACTACGTCGAATCCTGGCAACCTCAATCAATGTCGCCCCGAGCATTGCAGCGGACGCGGGAGGTCGCTGAAAAGGTCACGACCGCCTTGGGCGGGCGCGGGATTTTCGGTGTCGAGCTATTCATCAAGGGTGATGACGTGTATTTCTCGGAGGTCAGTCCGCGTCCTCACGATACCGGTCTGGTCACCCTCGCGTCGCAACGCCTGTCCGAGTTCGACCTGCACGCCCGCGCCATTCTGGGATTGCCCGTGGATACATCGTTGCGCCGCCCCGCAGCGTCGGCAGTCATCTATGGTGGCGTGGCAGCACAAGGAATCGCCTATGAGGGGATTGCCCATGCACTGGCGGTGCCGGAAACGGATTTGCGTTTGTTCGGCAAGCCTGAAAGCTTCATCAAACGACGCATGGGTGTTGCGGTGGCGAATGCCGATTCGACCGACGAAGCGCGCGCAAGGGCAAAGCTGGCGGCTTCGCGGGTGACGGTGGTCGTACCATCCCTGACAGACTTCAAAGTCGAATGAACATGATTCACCCGTTACCTGACGCATCTAATCCAACACCAGGCTCGCCCTCGATCTGCTGTTCGAAACTTTGCTGAAATGGCTGGAAGTAGCACAATAGGGCATACAACGACGGGCCTTCGCATAATGAAAGCATTCCCTGCTCTGCTGCTGCTCCTGCCCTTGCTCCTCTGCGCCGCCACCGCCCGTGCCGCCGAGGCCACGCCTAATGAGGTTTATGCCCAGGCGGTGCGCATCGAGGCGGAAGTCGAGTCGCTCAAGCGCCACTTCAAAATTACCGGCAAGGCCCGTGTCGAGGCCAAGAGCGGCGACCTGAAACCGCGCCATGTCTGGGCCAAGACTTACGTCATTCTGCTCAAAGTCGGCAAGTTGCGGCGCAAGCAGGGGCTAACCTTTATCGTGCCAGCCAATGTCGAGCCGCTGCTCGACATGCCGCCGAGCCAGCCCTGGGGCATGACCCAGCGCATCCTCACCGAGATCGCCATTTTCAAGCAGCGCCTCGACATCCCCGGCCAGCCACCCGCCGCCGTAGCGGTGAGCGGCAAGCGTCCGATCGACAGCTACAACAAGTTGCACCAAATTTCCGGCGATCTCGATCTGTTGGTCGGCGCCAGCACCCCCAACGATGCCTACAGCGAGGCCAAGCGCCTGCACGAAGATGTCACCGCCCTCCTGCGCCACCAGCGCATCTTCGACGAGGCAGTGCCGCCACCGCGGCGCGACAACCTGCAACCGAAGGATTCGCTGCAGGCTGTCTTCGCGCTGATCGGCGAAATTCAGCGCATCCAGCGCACTCACGGCCTGACGACCACCGATTTCAAGGGCTTCGACATGGGCGACAAGACCACGCCCGACGATGTACTCGGGCTGATCGAACTGGCGCTGGCGGAATTGCAGAGCCTCAAGGCTCGGCTCGGCATGACCCATGCCGTCACCCCGTCAGGGTCTTACGAAGAAAACAAGACGCCGGCCGATGTGGTGCAACTGCTCGGTTACGTCACCGCCAAGTTGCGCGAAGTCCAATCGAAGTAAAAGCCGCCATGCCAAGCAAACCACTCGCCGACCGCGTTGCCACTTTCGCCACCGCTGCCCGCAGGCTTGTCAGCCTGCTGCCGGGCAGCGCGGCCTTCCGCGCCGCCGGCATCCGCACCAAGCTCAAGGCCCTGTTCTACGCCACCGCCTTTTTCGCCATCGCCGCCATCGGCGCCCTCGGCTATTTCAATGCCAGCACCGCCTACCGCGAACGCGCCGTGCAGTTGCTGGAAAGCAACCGCAACGAAGTCAGCACCAATATCAACGAGTTCATCGCCCTGCAGCACAAGGATCTCGGTTTCATCAACAGTTTCTACGCCATCCAGCGCTACGCCTACTGGAAGGACCTGGGCGACAGCACCAAGATGGATGAATGGCGCAGTGTCGCCGGCGATACGCTGCGCAATTTTGCCGAGAGTTACCACTACTACGCCAAGATCCGCTTCGTCGCCCTTGATGGGCAGGAGTTGCTTCATATCGTGACCGATCACGCCAGCGGCAAGGCGCGCGTGCTGGACGACAGCAAGCGGCTCAATGTGGCCGACCTTGATTACTTCCAGGCCGGCCGCAAACTCAAGCGCGGCGAAGTCTCGGTCAGCGCACTCGACTTCGGCCGAAAGGATGGCCAGATCGAAAAACCCCTGCTACCGACGGTGCGCTTTATCCAGCCGCTGGTCGGCGGCAACAATGTAACTTATGGCCTGACGATTTCCAACATCCGGGCCAGCGCGATCTACGACTACATCCGCGCCGCCAACAAGAACGAGCAGGGCCGGCAATTCACCCTGATCGACAGCGCCGGGAATTACCTCTTCCATCCCGATGCCGACAAGCAGTTCGGTCACCTCCTCGGCCACAGCTACAACTTCGACAAGGATCATCACAACCTGCTCGCCGAGATGCGCGGCAAGGCCGAAGGCGTCATCACCCGCGGCGGTCATATCCATGTCTTTCAGGCCATTAAACCCAATCCGCGGCAGCCGGAGCTGCAATGGTTCCTCGTCGGCGTGGTGGACGAAAACGTCGCCTTGGCCGAATTGAACACCTTCATTGCCATTTTTATCGGCCTGCTGGTCGCGCTGATCCTCATCGTGGTGGCCGCGACCCGTTACATGAGCGGACAGTTGATGACGCCGCTGCAGTTCGTCAACCGCCAGCTCAGCGCTCTATCGCGCGGCGAGACCCGACTGGAAACCCTCGATTACCCACCCCAGGACGCGGTCCGCGAGATGCTCAATGCCACCGAGCAGGTGGTTGCAAACATGGATGCGCTGGCGCGCCAGGCCGATGCGATTGCCGGCGGCGATTTCTCAGGCCAGGTCGTGCCCCTGTCAGAACACGACCGGCTCGGCAACGCCCTCAATAACATGACGCGGCAACTGGCCGACAACCAGCGCGACAACACCCGGCGCAACTGGCTCAAGGACGGACTGGCCGATCTAGGCAAGGCACTCACCGGTGACCTCACACCGCAGCGCCTGGCCGAGGTGGCTATCAGCCAGGTAGGGCGTTATCTCGAGGCCGGACGCGGCGTGGTATCCGTCTGGAACGAAGACGACACTGCCCTCGACCTGTTGGGCAGCTACATGTACACCGAACGCTACGCCCTCGGCGCCCGCGTCAAACCGGGCGAAGGCGCCGTCGGTCAGGTGGCTCGGGAGTTAAAGCCTATTGTCCTGCATGCCGCAGATGGCGCGCAGACCGAACTGCCGCCTATCACCACCGGCACCACCAGTGTGGCGCCGAACTTCACCTACACCTGGCCGCTGCAGCGCGAGGGCGTGCTTCACGGCGTGCTGGAAATCGCCTGCGGCGCGACGTTGGACCCAACCCAGCTCGACTACCTCAACGCCGCCACCGAGAGCATTGCTGACTTCCTCTACGCCGTGCTGCAAAAGAGCCGCATCAAGGAACTGCTGGTCATTTCCGAGGAATCCACCCGTCAGGCACGTGAACAGAGCCGCCAACTGCAACTCACCAATGCGCAGATGGAAGAGCAGCAACAACAACTGCAGCAACAAGCCGCCGAACTGCAAGCTGCCAACAGCCAGATGGAAGAGCAGCAGCAACAGCTCATGCAGCAGACCGCCGAACTGCAGGCCACCAATGCGCAGATGGAGGAACAGCAACAGCAATTGCAACAGCAAACCGCCGAACTGCAGGCGGCCAATGCCCAGATGGAAGAAGCGCAACAAACCCTGGAACTACGCAACCGTGATCTGGTGCGGTCGCAAGAGGAACTCGATGCGCGCGCCCAGCAACTGGAGCTGTCGAGCAAGTACAAATCAGAATTCCTCGCCAACATGAGCCACGAGCTGCGCACTCCGCTCAACTCCATCATTCTGCTGGCCAAGCTGATGGCCAGCAACGAGGACAACAAACTCGACGCGGAGGAGGTGAAACGCGCCGAGGTCATCCATAGTGCCGGCCGGGATCTGCTGCGCCTGATCAACGACGTACTCGACCTCTCCAAGGTCGAGGCCGGCCGCATGGAACTGCACCCGACATCGATTGCCAGCAGCACGCTGGCCGAGGAATTCCGCGATTTGTTCACCCTGCCGGCCAAGGACAAGGGGCTGGAACTGGTGGTCGAGGACTCGATCAATGCCATGATCGAAGTGGATCGCGACAAGCTGTCGCAGGTCGTACGCAATCTCCTCTCCAATGCCCTCAAGTTCACCCGCAAGGGCAGCGTCGTGGTGCGCTTCGAACATCGCTCCGGTGAAACCCTGCCGCTCGCCATCAGTGTGCGCGACAGCGGCATCGGCGTGGCGGCGGACAAACAGGCTTTGATCTTCGAAGCCTTCCAGCAGGCCGACGGCTCGACCAGCCGCGAATACGGCGGCACCGGACTGGGGCTATCGATCAGCCTGTCCTTCGCCCACCTGATGGGCGGCAACATCGAACTGACCAGCACGCCGGGTGCGGGCAGCACCTTTACGCTGCGACTGCCCGAAACGCCGCCGACCCATGCGGTACATCATGAACCGCACCTGCTCAGGGCCGGGCAAAACCCCATGGGTGCCATCTCGCCAGCGCCGACTTTTGCAGCCCTGCCGGCGGCCACAACGCAGCCTTGGCCCGGTGACGACCGCGAGCACATCGGTGGCAACGACCCGGTCTTGCTGCTGATCGACGACGACCCGGTATTTGCCAAGGCCATCCTCGACATTAACCATCGCCTCGGCTACAAGACCCTGCTGGCATACTCTGGCAATGACGGCCTGGACCTGGTGCGCCGCTTCGAGCCCAGCGGCATCCTGCTCGATCTGGGCCTGCCCGACATGGACGGCAGCGCCGTACTGCATCGGCTGAAGAGCACGCCCGCACTGGCCGACATCCCGGTCTACATCATTTCCGGTCGCGACCGCGACAATGCCCTGCTGGGCGAAGGCGCTTTGGGCTGGCTGCACAAGCCGGTCGATGCCGAGCAGATCGCCCGCGTCGAAGCCGAGGTGCTGGCAACTAGCGCTAATGGTGGCAGCGGTGCCGGGCAGGATGTGCTGCTGGTGACGAACGGCGCGCTGAGCGAATCCGAGATCGCCCCCTTGCTAAAACAAGGCAGCGG
>CAJBAP010000420.1 GCA_903950295.1 uncultured Rhodocyclaceae bacterium | reverse complement strand
GGAGGCATTGGTGCTGCCGAGGCTCAGGTTACCCTTTGACCACAGGGTCACATTGCCACCATTGCCACCCGGAATGTCATCATCACCATAGATATAAGACGAACCTTTAGCACTGATGGAATTGACGGCCAGGGTGCCGTTGAAGGCCTTGATGTAAACCTCGCCGCCCTGCCGAGCGGTAGAACTTGAGTTGGGTGCATCAGTATTGATGGCGCCGAGGTTGATGCTCTCCGCCGCCAGTGCCTTGAACGAGTTGCCATAGGTGGTGAAATGGCCGGTATTGACGATAGAGCCATAGAAACCCGTGGTGATGGTTCCCGGTGCAGCGGTTACCGGACTCGAGGTGCTATTACCGTCCCAACCGGCCACCATCACGAGTCCGCCGCGAACTGTTACGGTCTTGCCGGCGGCATTGATGTCGCGATTAGCCAGCAGACTCAGGCTATGCGTATTTGTAGTACCCCAGTTTGTGCCGAAGGTGATGTCGCCACTTCCTCCCGTCCCGCCGTTGGTATGGATTACCACATCCGTGGAAGCAAGCGCTGCATTGATGTCTTCGGCGAAAATCGTGGCTGGACTGGTCGCGGGAACAAACGGAGCACCGCCAGATGTCGGGTAGCCACCGTATTGCGCAAGGGTGATATCGGTCGGATCGAGCAGCCAGATACCGGCGTGACCTGCCGTGGCGCCAGCGCCGACTTTTATGCCCTGCACGTCCAAGTAGCGATGACCTGAGGTTTCGACGAAGCCGCCGTTGCCTGAGTTGGTTCCGCCTTTGGCTTCGATGCTGCCGTAAGCTCTGGTGGTGTCGTCCGCCCACACAATGATCTTGCCACCGTCACCGCTATCCGTCGCGTTGGCTTTCAGGGTGGCATTCGGAGCAAAGTAGGTGATCTGACTGTTCTGGATCGCCGCGTTCTTGCCCTGATAGTCCCCACCCACCAGAATGGTGCCGCCGCCGTTCGTCCCGCTGGCGTCGATGCTGGCATTGTCCATGACCGCGACACGGTTGCCGAGGACTTCGACTTGCCCGCCTTTGGTTCCCGTGACGACAATTCTTCCTGATTGATCGACGTAGGTATCCTGGCTGGCCTTGAGGAACACCCGCCCGCCTTCATTGACGACGCTGGAGGCATTCAGTGTTCCCGAGTTCCTGACGATGGAACCGGCAATGCCGATGCGGCCGGCAGAAGCTATGATCGTGCCGAGGTTGGTGGCGTTGTTGGCTGCGCCGGTGATCTCGACCTTGACGCCGGGGGTGCCGGTGTCGATCAGGTTGACTGTCGCGCCCGCTGCCAGAATGGTTTCGCCGCCCGGGGTGGTGATGATGCCGCTGCCATCTACACCGGCAACGCTCTCGTTAGTGATATTGGTTCCGACCAGATACACCGAACCGCCCAGTGGCGTCTTGATGGTGCCCTGGTTGATGACGTCACCCGCGCCCTGGCCTGCTTGCATAACAAGCCGGCCGGCGAGGAAGTCCTCGGGTTTTACCTTGAGCGTGGAAGCGACGAAGCCGGCCGTATCGACGATGCCACCCGGCCCCACCATGATGCCGGCGGGATTCACCAGCCAGACGCGACCATTCGAGCTGAGCGTGCCGTAAATTTTGCTCATCTCCAAGGCGCCACTGCCGGTGCCGACGACCTGGTTTAGTACGGCCGAACTGGCCGAGGTCTGGATGAATTTCGTGGTTTCGCCGGCGGCAATACCGAACTTCTGCCAGTTGATGATGGCGTTGGGACTGTTGGTGACGGTGAGGGTGTTGCCGCTGTTGGCAAAGC
>CAJBAP010000419.1 GCA_903950295.1 uncultured Rhodocyclaceae bacterium | reverse complement strand
GGCACGGTGAAAATTCATGTCTCGGCGATCTTCAAGGCCATGAATGTGAGCAATCGCTCACAGGCCCTGCTTTTGGCCCAAGGAAAAAAGTAAGTCCTCAGGCGGCGACTGCGAGCGCTTGCGGCATCGACCTGCCGAGCGGAACCGATTCCGGCTTCAGGCTGGGGCGTTTGACGAGGCCAGGCAAGGGCGCGCTGCCTTCCAGTGGTAATTGCAGCAAGTCGACTACCTGATGCGCTACGGCGCGACAGGCATTGGCAAGCGGCGTCGGCAAGGTGTCCTGCAGCGTTTTTTGCAGTAACTGCTTGCTGGCCGAGAGACTGAAGACCGGGTCGAGAATGCGATCCCGATACGGGGCGAGCAGTTCCGCCACAGTTTTCTCCGCCGCCTCGCGCTGCCAGGCGTTGGTCGGCCATTGCGTGGGGATGGCGTAGGCGCGCGGGAACATTTCGAGATCGCGCATGACCGTGCGGATATCCTCGTGAGAATCGCGAAAGGGCAGCAAGACCAGATCGGCAACACCATACAGGCGCCGATCCATCTCGGTGCGGTTGCCGCCCCCGTCGATCACCCCCAACCAGGCTTTGAGCCCGCGTACTTTATCTACTACCTTGACGAGTGCTTCGCGCGAACGCGCGTCGGCGATCAGGTAGCGCCGGTCGGTCGGATCGAGCGGTTCGCGGTGGGTGTCGGTCAAGACACACACCGAACGCTGCCCGAGCAGACCCATGCCCTGACAAAGCATATGCGACAGGGTAGTCTTGCCCGTGCCGCCCTTGTTGCCGATTACACAAATAATGTCCGCCATCTTGCCTCCTGCACACATTCAGGCTGTGCGCGTCTAGGGCAGGATTATTCTCGATCGGATGGCAGGTGGATGGCTGGAAATGCAGCGGAATCGCCGTCTTTATCGGTTTGGCAAGACGGACTGTAGAGGTAAAGGCGGGTTTCTCTGCGGTCTTCAACTGTCACCACGGCTTCTGGTGCAACGTCCGGTACGGCGAAGCTGTTGCTTACCAGTAGTGCACCGGGGCCCATCTCGACGCAAGCCTTCCCCCACAAGCGCGGCATGGGGGCGGGCGAAAGAAAGGCATACACCAGAGCGTAATCAGCCAACGGCTCACGCCAGAAGTCGCCACGACGCACGCTGACGTTGTTTAGCCCCAACATGCGTAGTCGCGCCACGAGCCAGGTGAGCGGGGCGTGTTCGATGCCGACAAAATGGCAATCCGGGCGGGCCAGCGCCAAACGCAGCAGCAGGCCGCCGTCGCCACAGCCGAGGTCGATGATTCTGCCGGATGTGTGGGGCAGGAGTTTCAGCAAGGTGTCTGCTGTGTCACGATTGGTCAGGTAAAGCGGCACGCGACTCTTGTCGGTGCGCCAAAACACCAGCAGCAGTAGCACAAAGGCCGCAAGAAACCAGCCCGGTGCGATATCGAGGCCATGTACAACGACCACCAGCGGCGCGAAGCCAAGGTGAATCAGCCACCACCAGCGTGGCGCGGTTTGTCGAACTGCGATCAGGGCTGCAATCCCGCCTTGCAGCAGGGCCAGAACGAGCGGAACTTGTCCGAGATTGACTTGTGCCAGTCGGGCTAGGCCGACGGCGAGCAGAAAAACGATCGCTACGCTGCCCAGTTGGGCTATCAGGGCGGCGCGAAGCGGAGGATGCTCGGGCGGCGGGGCAGGCATGAGGCGGATTTTACGCCGGGATGATCTGGCGATGTCACGGGTTTTTAGACCTGTCCGGATCTGTAGCAAATGAATTGTCCGCTTTTTCTGTTGAGGGCGGGAAGCGGCGGAGGGCGAAGCCCGTAGCCGGTTTCTGCCCTCAACGGCGCACCTGGCGG
>CAJBAP010000418.1 GCA_903950295.1 uncultured Rhodocyclaceae bacterium | reverse complement strand
TCAATCTGGATGAAAACGATTTTCTGATCGGCGTGGCGATCACCGACGGTAACTGCGATGTGATGCTGTTCTCCGATGCCGGCAAGGCGATGCGCTTCACCGAGAACGATGTACGGCCGATGGGGCGTACGGCTCGCGGCGTGCGCGGCATGATGCTCGAAGATGGTCAGGCGGTGATTTGCATGCTGGTTGCCAAGGATGAAAGCCTCAACGTGCTGACCGCGACCGAGAACGGTTACGGCAAGCGTACGCCGATTGGCGATTACACCAGGCATGGTCGTGGCACCAAAGGGATGATTGCCATCAGTACTTCGGAGCGCAACGGTGCGGTAGTTGGCGCAGTTCTGGTCGAGGAAACCGACGAGGTGATGCTGATCTCCACCGGTGGCGTGCTGATCCGCAGTAAAGTGGCGCAGGTGCGCGAGACCGGTCGTTCGGCCCAGGGAGTGCGCCTCATCAATCTGGATGACGGTACCAAGCTGGCCGGCATCGAAAAAGTCATCGAAACGGACGAAGAACAGGAAATAGTCGAATGATTCGTCCCTTCAATTTCAGCGCCGGCCCCGCCGCGCTGCCAGATGAGGTATTGCGGCAGGCTGCCGACGAGATGCTCGACTGGCACGATTCGGGCATGTCGGTGATGGAAATGAGCCATCGTGGCAAGGAATTCACGCAAATCGCCACCCAAGCAGAGGCTGACCTGCGCGAATTGCTTGCCGTGCCGGCCAACTACAAGATTCTCTTCATGCAAGGTGGCGCCATCGCCGAAAACGCGATCATTCCCATGAACTTGCTGGGCGACAAGAAGACCGCCGACTACGTGGTAACCGGCACCTGGTCGGCGAAGTCCTTCAAGGAAGCGAAGAAATACCTTACGCCACATCTGGCAGCCGGGACAATGACGGGGCCTTTCCATGCCGTCCCGCTGGCGCCGACTTTTCAGTTTTCTGCGGATCCGGCCTATCTGTTCGTCTGCACCAACGAGACCATCGACGGTGTCGAGTTCCACGAACTGCCGGATATGGCGAAGCTCGGACGGCCAGATTTGCCCATCGTGGCGGACATGTCCTCCCACATACTTTCGCGTCCCATCGACGTTGCCCGCTACGGTCTGATTTTCGGTGGTGCGCAGAAAAACATTGGCCCGGCTGGTCTGACGCTGGTGATCGTGCGTGACGACCTGCTGGGGCGCGCGCAGCCGACCTGTCCCTCGGCTTTCGACTACCAGATCGTTGCCGAGAACGACTCGATGTACAACACGCCGCCAACCTACGGCATCTACATCGCCGGGCTGGTATTTCAGTGGATCAAGCGCCAGGGCGGTCTCGCGATCATCGAACAACGCAACATTGCCAAGGCTGAACTGCTTTACGGTTATCTTGATTCCGGCGACTTCTATACAACCCGCGTCGAGAAGTCCTGCCGCTCGCGCATGAACGTACCTTTCTTTCTTAAAAACGAAACGCTCAACGAAGCCTTCCTTGCCGGCGCCAAAGATGCGGGCTTACTGCAACTCAAAGGCCACAAGTCGGTGGGCGGCATGCGGGCCTCGATCTATAACGCCATGCCGCTGGCAGGCGTGCAGGCCCTGGTTGGCTACATGAAGGAATTCGAACGCAAACATGGCTAGCACGGAAGAAGAACTGGGAGCTCTGCGCCAGCGTATCGACGCGATCGACAACCACATGCTGCAACTGCTCTCCGAGCGCGCACAGCTGGCACATCGTATTGGTGAAATAAAGCACGGCAACCTCTACCGCCCCGAGCGCGAGGC
>CAJBAP010000417.1 GCA_903950295.1 uncultured Rhodocyclaceae bacterium | reverse complement strand
CCGGCGCACTCGGAGTAGCCAAGCCGACGGTCGACCGCTACATCGACCTGCTCGTTGACCTGCAACTGCTGCGGCGTCTGCGTCCGTGGAGCGGCAACGTCGGCAAACGCCTGGTCAAGGCGCCCAAGGTCTATGTGCGTGACAGCGGCATTCTGCATGCCTTGCTGGAGCTGGAAACAGAGCACGACGTACTCGGCCACCCCGTCTGCGGATCGAGCTTTGAGGGGCATTGCATCGAAAACCTCGTGCTGGCCGCCGGCCCGCGCCGCTTGCCCTATTTTTACCGCACCCATAGCGGCGCCGAGATCGACCTGCTGTTCGAAACCGGTGGGCAGCCCGAGCTGGCCATCGAGGTCAAGCGCTCGAGTGCGCCCAGCCCAGCCCGGGGCTTTGCGCAAGCGTGCGACGATCTGGGTATCACCCAGCGTTACGTGGTCTATCCCGGCAGCGAACGCTTCGCGCTACGCCATGGCGCACAAGCCATTGGACTGCCCGAACTCGCCGACCTGCTGCGGCAATAACGCCGGATTCGCGCAAAGTCGACGCTGCCGTCCCGCCAACGCCGACTTTTCCCATGCCTTCAGGGTAAAGGCCGGGTTTGACAAGCTGCTGGCTGAATGCGGAGATCAACCCGTTACCTGATTAGCTAAGTAGTTCGAGAGGTGTCACAGCGGGATGCCTTCTTGCCGGATGCTTTGCAGCAAGTAGGGATTGGAATAGGTCTCCGGACGCTCCCACTCGGTCTGCCAGATCGGTAGCGCCTGAATACGGATGTCGGTGTCGAGAAGGATGTCATAGGCGATATCCGACAGGGCTCGCTGCGTAAGGAAAAACTCGGCAGGATCGCCACCGAGCAGTACTGCGATATCCGCATCGCTGTCCGGTCGATAGTCTCCGCGTGCACGACTGCCGAACAGAATGGCGCCCGCCACGTTGTACTGGCGGGCAACGCGATCAAGAAACGTGCGAGCAGCACGCTCGGTTGCGGGCTCGATGGAGTTCATGGCGTTGATGATACCTCCTACTTCTGCCCCAGCCACTTCAGCAACATCTCGTACAGTTTCTCCGGCACCACCGGCTTGGTGATGAAGTCGTTCATGCCGGCCGTGAGGCAGGCTTTGCGGTCTTCATCGAAGGCATTGGCGGTCATGGCGAGGATGGGCACGCGCTGCCGGTCTGGCAATTTCCGGATGATTTCGGTCGCTTCCACCCCGCCCAGCACGGGCATTTGCATGTCCATCAGGATCAGGTCGTAGGCGGTGGCGGTGGCCTGTTCCACCGCTTCCTGCCCGTTGTTGGCGACATCGATTTGCCAGCCGAAATCGCCGAGCAAGGTCTTCGTTACTTCCTGGTTGAACAGATCATCCTCGACCAGCAACAAGTGCGCATGCGGGTAGTCGCGCCGCAGCAAGGCCTCGGCATTCGCCAGCGGGGCGGCGGCGACCGCGCCCGGATCACTTTCCTCCTGCCCCGTCAGCGCGGGCAAGTGCCGCTGCAGTGCAGCGTGCAGCTTCTCGGCGGAAAGCGGTTTGAGCAGGACTTCGTCAAAGCCGACCTTGCGGGCATCGTCCAGGATGGCCGGATCGCCCGAGGCCGTGACCAACCAGACCACAGGTTGATGACGCAAAGACAGGATGCGCAGCATCGCCAGGACTTCAAAGCCGTCCATCTCCGGCATCAACAGGTCGACCAGTACCAGGTCAAAAGGCCGCTCGCCCTCATCGGCCGCAGTGATGACCTCCACCGCAGCTTCTCCCGAGGCGACCGCTTCGCTTTCCAGACCGGTCATGCGCAGCAACTGGGACTGCACCATGCGGGCCACCAGGGCGTCGTCCACTACCAGCGCCCGCTTGCCCTGGAGTGGCGGGATCAGATAGCGTTCATTGTCGGTACTGACCCGGCCGAGACGAACCGTCAGCCAGAAGGTGCTGCCGACGTCGGGCGTGCTCTCCACCCCGGCATCACCGCCCATCAGCCTGGCCAGACGACGGGTGATGGCGAGGCCCAGGCCGGTGCCGCCAAAGCGCCGCGTGGTCGAGCCATCGGCCTGCTCAAAGGCCTGAAACAGGCGCGGCAAGTGTTCGGCGGCGATGCCGATGCCGGAGTCCGTTACCTCGAAGCGCACCAGCAGGTCAGCGCTGCTTTCCTCGACTATCCGGGCGCGCAGGGTGATGCTGCCGCGCTCGGTGAATTTCACCGCATTGCCGAGGTAATTGAGCAGCGCCTGGCTGAGGCGGGTGACGTCGCCATTGACGACGCCCAGGTCGGCGTCGACATCGATGATGAGTTCCAACCCCTTCTCGTGAATGCGATCGATGACCATGGATGAAATGCGCCCCAGCATCGCGTCGGGTTCGAAGTTGCTCTTTTCCAGCACCAGCTTGTCGGCTTCGATCTTCGAGATATCGAGGATGTCATTGATGACACCCAGCAGGTGATCGGCGGCGCTGGCGATCTTGCCCAGCTTGTCGGTATGCTCCGGATCGGTGAACTTGCGCCGCAGCATGTGGGTAAAGCCGAGGATGGCATTCATCGGTGTGCGGATTTCGTGGCTCATGTTGGAGAGGAAGGTGCTCTTGGCGCGGTTGGCCGCTTCGGCCTGGTCGCGGGCCTGGCGCAATGCCTCATCCGCTTGCTTGCGGTCGGTGATATCGCGGTTGGAGACGCGGCGGCCGAGCGACTTGCCCGCCGCATCGCGCACGCCCTGGCACAGATGCTCGATCCAGCGCAGTTCGCCGTTCTTGTGGAAGATGCGGTGTTCGATATTGCGCACATCGTTACGCTCGCCCTCACACAAATGCTCGATCAGGCTGGCGCGATCATCCGCGTGGGTGATCTCGACGTACAACGCCGGCCGCGCCAGAAACTCCTCGGCGCGATAGCCGGTGATGCGTTCGCAGGAGGGCGAGCAATACAGCCACTGGCCGGCGTCGTCGATCCAGGTTTCCCAGTCGTAGGTGAAGTCGGCCACGGTGCGGTATTTGGTTTCCGCATCGCGCAGCGCAGCGCTGCGCTCTTCAAGCAGTTCTTCGAGATGGTGCCGATGGCGCTCGAGCTCCGCCTCCAGTTGTTTGCGCGCGCTGATATCCGAAAGCGCAACGCGCAGTGCCGTCCCGCCAGCGCCGACTTTTTGCGGCGCGTAATCCAGTTGCGCCTGGAACACGGAACCGTCGCCGCGCTGCAGGGCGAGTTCCACGCTGAGCGGCGCTGCGTGCTGCTTGACGCTCTGGAATTGCCGCAGCCAGACATCCCGATCCTCGGCTACGACGCGGGTAACGAAGGGATGCAGCAGCAGTTGCCGGCGTTCTGCCCCCAGCAGTTTTGCGCCGGTGAGGTTGATTTCCTCGATGATGCCTTCCGCCGAGAGCGTGAGATAGCCGACCGGGGCGAATTCGTAGAGATCGAGGTAACGGTCGCGCGATTCCTCCAGGTCATGCTGCGTCTGGCGCAGCGCCTCGTTCTGCATCTCCAGCTCGATCTGGT